>NZ_CP016201.1:283658-320756 GCF_001683335.1 Selenomonas sp. oral taxon 126 | reverse complement strand
GTTCTGTGCGGCGCTCGCTGCAGGGGATGATGCACGTGCTGCTGAGCTCTGTCGAACCTCCGGCGGTGCGGCGGGAGAGGTCCTGCTGACTGCGCTCGAGGAGCGTACCCATAAGAATGTGCGGCAAGAGGAGCTCGTGCAGGCGGCAGCAAAGAAAAAGGCGCTTGCGCTGCGCCGTTATCTTGAGTATCTGAGTGTGATCGTGACGATGGCGCCGCTTCTAGGTCTGTTGGGGACAGTCATTGGCATGATTAGCTCATTCAGCGTACTGTCTGTTGCCGAGGGAGAGCCGTTTGCCATCACAGGCGGTGTCGGTGAGGCCCTGGTTGCAACGGCGAGCGGATTGCTCGTCGCGATTCTTGCGCTGAGTCTTTATGCCTATCTCTCGCATCGGGCGAACGGCATCATAGCGGATGTGGAGTACTCTGCCACGATGTATCTGGCGCATGTGGGAGGTGAGCGCGGTGAAGCTTGACCTTCTGCCGCAGGAGGAACGCCCGCAGCTGATGATCATTCCGATGATTGACATCATTTTCTTTCTGCTCGTTTTCTTCATGATGAGCATGCTCTCGATGGTCGTGCAGAAGAGTATGCCGCTTACACTGCCGCAGGCGGAGAGTGCAAAGGTCAGCATGACGCGCAATATTCCCATCACGATCACGGCGGATGGCGGGATCTACTACGAACGAGATCTGATGAGTCTGCGCGAGCTTACCGCGCGCCTCACGGAGGATGCAGCTCGTGGAGAGGATATCTCTGTCATCCTGCGCGGCGATACGGCGGCGTCCTATGGGACGGTTGTGCAGATCATGGATGTGGTGAAGCGCCTCGGTATTGAGAAGGTCTACATTGCGACCAATACACCGGGGTGAGACGATGCATACGCGTTCATGGAAAATTTACGGCGGTTTGTCACTCGCTGTACATGTCGGTATTATAGGCATATTGCTTCTTATCGGACTGGACTGGTTCGCCTCGCCGCCGCTGCCGAGTACACCTCTGCAGGTTGGCTTCCTATCGGAGACGCAGGTCGCGGCGGCAGTAGAGAGTTCGGCGAATGAAGGAAGTGCTGGCGGCGCGGGGGAGATCGAGGAAGTAAAACGGGAGAGCAGCCATGCGGACATGTCGGCACAAAGTATGCTGCCCAGTATAAAGGCTGCTAGTGCTCCGACAATGCAGGAGCTTGATCGCGTGGTTCCGCCTGTGGAGCATGCGATTGCATCTATTGTTGCTGCGCCAAGCGGCGAACAGAGTTCGGATGCAATACCTACATCTGGCGGAGTCTCGTCAGATGGCAGAGAGGATAACGGAGCCTCATCTGCTGCAGGAGGCAGCGGAATAGGTCAGGCGTCGGGATTGGGAGCTGGATTCTCTGATAATGGAGACGGCTCATATACGGCGGCATCTGCCGCAGGGATTTCTTACCAAATCCTGCGCGATGCAGAGGCGTATTATCCAGAAGAGGCGCGTTCTCTTGGCTACTCTGAGACCGTCTCGGTCACGGGGCGCGTGCTCGTTGGCACGGATGGCAGCATTGAATCTGTGCGCATACTGACTGATGCACCGAATCTTGGCTTCCGTCAGGCGGCAGACGAGGCGTTCTGGCGGATGCGCTTTGCCCCGATCGTCTATCAGGGCTACCCGATCAAACTCTGGTTTGAAAAAACACTGATCTTTCAGCCATAGAAAAAGCGCAGCTACAGCACGGAGTCATTTCGACCTTCGTGCAGCAGCTGCACTTTTTATTTCGGCGTAAAGTAGCCGAATGCAGCGGGGATGCTGTACTTGTCCGCAAGTTCCTCACGGCGCACCCAGAGAAGTGGGGCGGGCGCGCCGTCTATCTCCTCTGCCGCCATCAGCGGCGGTTCGTTCCATTCTGCGACGCTGACCGCCCAGCCCGTCAGATTCCATTCAATATGTGAAAAGATGTGGCGCGCGGGCGGCAGCGGTGCGATGGCGAGGACGTGATAGCCCTCCGCTTCGAGATGTGCGCGCACGGCACGCTTCGTCAGTTTTCCGTCGAGATTCGGATATTCCCAGAGACCCGCGAGGAGACCCCGCGCGGGTCTTTTTCGTATGGCAATTTGCCCGCCGCAGGAGAGGAGAAGGACGGTGCGCTGCTCCTTGCGGCGCGCCTTGAGTGCGGTCTTGACGGGATAGTTCTGCTCCGTGCCGTATTCATGCGCGAGGCAGAGGCGTGCGGCGGGACAGCTGTGGCAGAGCGGTGCGCCGTTCGGCAGACAGATGGTCGCGCCGAGATCCATGAATGCCTCGTTGAGGAGTCCTGCGTCGCGTCTCGTCGGATAGGAGGGCGCGAGCGCGGCTTCGAGTGCGCGCTTCGATGCGTCCTTTGCAATGTCGATGGGATTCGCCGTGACGCGCGCGGCGACACGCAGGAAGTTGCCGTCGACTGCGGGGCGCGGCGCGCCGTAGGCGAATGAGGAAATTGCGCTCGCCGTATAGCGTCCGATGCCGGGGAGGGCGAGCAGTGCGTCGAAGTCGTTCGGCAGATCGCCGCCGTGCTCTGCGACAATCACCTGTGCCGCGCGTTTGAGGTTGCGCGCACGGCTGTAGTAGCCGAGTCCCTGCCAGAGCTTCATGAGTGCGTCGTCGTCCACGGCGGCGAGGTCGCGGACGCTCGGCAGGGCATCGAGGAAACGCAGATAGTAGGCGCGCACGACGGCGGCGCGCGTCTGCTGAAGCATGATCTCGGAGATCCAGACGTGATACGGCGTCGGCTCGTCGCGCCACGGCAGGTCGCGCACGTCGGGCGCAGACTTTCGCCACGCGAGCAGAGTGGCGCAGAGGGCGGGAAAGATGGAGTCGCCCGTCCACGGTAAAATTTTCATTAGAGTGCTCTCCTTTTCGCGTTGATTTTACTATACCTGTGTGAAACAGGGATGAAGAAGGTGGTCTTTTCTTTACAAAGTGCGCCCTTTGTACTATGATAGCAGATAACAAACTATATAATGGAGTGATTTCTGATGTTGGATATGAAATTTGTGCGCGAGAATCTGCCCGCAGTGCAGGAAATGCTGAAGCACCGCTGCAATTCTCTCGATCTGTCGTCGTTCACGGCGCTTGAGGAGAGCCGCCGCACGATTTTGCAGGATGTCGAGGAGAAGAAGGCACGCCGCAACGCCGTCTCAAAGGAGATCGGCGTGCGCAAGAAGGCGGGCGAGAGCGCGGACGATGTGGTCGCGGAGATGCGCGCGCTCGGCGATGAGATCACGGCGCTCGACGAGGATCTGCGCGAGGTGGAGGCGAAGCTGCGTGACCTCCTGCTCCAAATCCCGAATATGCCGAAAGCCGACGTGCCGATCGGCAAGGACGACACAGAGAACCCCGAGGTGCGCCGCTGGGGCACGCCGCGCACGTTTGATTTCGAGCCGCAGGCGCATTGGGATATTGGGGAAAAACTCGGTGTGCTCGATGCGGAGCGTGCGGCAAAGGTAACGGGCGCGCGCTTCACGTTCTACAAGGGGCTCGGTGCGCGTCTCGAGCGCGCGTGCATCAACTTCATGATGGATCTCCACGCGGAGAAACACGGATATACGGAGATGCTTGCGCCCTACGTCGTGAACGCCGACAGCATGGTCGGGACAGGGCAGCTGCCGAAGTTCGCGGCGGATATGTTCAAGCTCGACGGGCTCGACTACTACCTCGTGCCGACGGCAGAGGTGCCGACGACGAACTACCACCGCGACGAGATTCTGGACGCGGAGCAGCTGCCCGAATACTACACGTCCTATACGGCGTGCTTCCGCGCGGAGGCGGGCAGCGCGGGGCGCGACACGCGCGGCCTCATTCGTCAGCACCAGTTCAACAAGGTGGAGCTGATCAAATTTGTCACGCCCGAGACGAGCTGGGATGAGCTTGAGACGATGGTGGAGGCGGCGGAGGACGTGCTGAAGACGCTCGAATTGCCATACCGCGTCGTGCAGCTCTGCACGGGCGACATGAGCTTTACCTCGGCAAAGACCTACGACATCGAGGTCTGGATGCCCGCGCAGGACAAATACCGCGAGATCTCGTCCTGCTCGAACTGCACGGACTATCAGGCGCGCCGCGCAAATATCAAATATCGTCCCGAACGCGGCGCAAAACCCGCGTTCCTTCACACGCTGAACGGCTCGGGGGTCGCCGTTGGTCGCACGGTTGCGGCAATCCTCGAGAACAATCAGCAGGCAGACGGCTCCGTCCTCGTGCCGAAGGCGCTCGTCCCGTACATGGGCGGCGTCACGGTCATTCGATGAAGCGCCTTGTCGTTGGCATCACGGGCGCGAGCGGCAGCGTGTATGCGCTCCGCCTGATTGACGTACTGCGTGAGCAGGGGATCGAAGTCCACGCCGTTATCACGGACAGCGGACAGCGCGTGCTGGACTACGAGTGCGGCGTGACGATGGAGGAGCTTTCGCGGCGCGTCTTGGTTCTCTATCCGAATGAGGATGTGGGCGCGGCGATCGCGAGCGGCTCGTTCCGCATGGATGCGATGGTCGTCCTGCCCTGCTCGATGAAGACGGCGGGTGCAATCGCCCACGGCGTGACGGACGATCTTCTCACGCGTGCGGCGGACGTGACGCTCAAGGAGGGGCGGCGGCTTCTCCTCGTGCCACGCGAGACGCCCATGCACGAGATTCATCTTGAGAATTTGCTACGGCTTGCACGCGCAGGCGCCGTTATCATGCCCGCTGCGCCCGGATTTTATCATCGCCCCGAGACGCTGGATGATCTCGTCAATATGATGGTGGGAAAGATCCTTGACCGCCTCGGCATTGAGGCGGAGCTTTTCACTCGTTGGAGGTGACGGATATGACTTTTTTCAAAACGAAAATGACAGCACTTGCGGCTGTACTCGCGCTAGGTGCGGCGGGGACAGCAGCGGCTGCGCCCGCAGAGGCGGACGGGCATACGATGCAGATGCACATGGGAGATTCCGCGGTGCAGGACAAAAAGGCGGAGATCCAGATGGACTATCTGGAACATCGCGGCGAGCGGCGCTACATCGACCTCTATAATCTGCACGTCTTCCGTCAGTACAAGGAGATGCACGGTATGTCGCTCCACTGGGGGCTGACCGTCTCGCGTGCCATCGGCTCGTGGGCGGAGAAGGACACGCCCGACGTGCGCCTCGACTCGTCCGCCGTCGGTGCAGGCCCCGCGTACATGGTGCGCTGGACGAAGCCGCTCGGCTCGAAATGGGAGGCTTCGTTTGACGCGACGGGGGGCGTTCTCGTCTACAACGACGTGCATCCCGCGCACACGCGCAACTACGGCTTCATGTGGCGGATCGGGCCGCGTGTGACGTACAAGTTTAATGAGAAGAGCGCTCTGAGTGTTGCCTATCTGGGGCATCATGTGTCGAACGGACAGCGGACGAAGAATCCAGGCTACAACGGCATCGGGCTCTCGATTGGCTATCGGTACTCGTATTAAAGGACATACTGTGGCAAAGAATTTTTATGCCGTGAAGCGCGGGCGCAAAACGGGCATCTTTACCGTATGGGCGGAGTGTTCCGCGCAGGTGCAGGGCTTTCAGGGCGCAGTGTATAAGGGCTTTATGACCGAAGCAGAAGCTCGTGACTGGTTGGAGGGGGCGGCGGATTTATCTGCGCCGCGTGCTGCAAAGAGCGGTACAGCGGCGAAAAAATCATCCGCGCCGCCCGTCGAAGAACCCGTTGACGCAGACTATATCATCCACACGGACGGCTCGTGTCTCCGTAATCCCGGCGGCGCGGGCGGCTGGGCTGCCGTCATTGAGACGGTCGCAACGGGCGAGGTCAGAGAGTGCAGCGGTGGTGACCCTGAGACGACGAACAACCGCATGGAGCTGACAGCGGCACTGGAGGCAATGAACGCCGTGCCGGAGGGCGCACGCGTTGCACTCTATACGGACAGTCAGTATCTCAAGAATGCATTCACGAAGTTCTGGCTGCCCGCGTGGAAAAAACGCGGGTGGAAGAAGGCGGACGGAGAGCCCGTGCTCAATCAGGATCTCTGGATGCAGCTTGACGCGGCGTTTGCCGCACGGTGCGTGCAGTTTCACTGGGTCAAGGGGCACGCGGGCAACGCGCGCAACGAGCGCTGTGACGAACTCGCGCGGAGCGAGGCGGAGAAGTTCACGCGGTGACTTTTGGAGCGCCCCTATCGGCTCGCAAGCTCGCCACTTCCCCCGCTCCGTGCGGGGGAAGCTAATATGCCATGATCTAAAAGCCTCCCCCGTTCGCAACGGGGGAGGGGAACCGCGTAAGCGGTGGTAGGGGCGCCTTGCCCGACCGCTTGCGTAGCTAAGCGTTTGCGAGGTGCGTTGCACTGTTGCGGGTATCTTGTGTATATCGAGAGGAGGGAATCTATGCAGCGCATCTTTGAGGCAGTGGGACGCTTTGTCCTCACACACCTCGCGAACATCGGCCGCATCACCCTCCTCTATGGCGAGACCGTGCGGCAGGTCACACAGCGTCTGCGCGTGCGAAGCATCGTCTACCAGATGGCGCACCTCGGCGCGGATTCCCTCCTCATCGTCGGACTCACCCTTCTCTTTACGGGTATTGTCCTCACCCTCCAAATTGCGCACGAATTCATCCGCTACGGAGCGCAGAGCACCATTGGCGCGGTCATCGCTATCGGCATTGGGCGCGAGCTCGGCCCCGTCCTTGTCGGTGTCGTCTGCGCGGGACGCGTGGGCGCAGCAATCACGGCGGAGGTTTCCACTATGAAGGTCACGGAGCAGATCGACGCCCTGCGCGTCATGGCGGTCAGTCCCGTGAACTATCTCATTGTGCCGCGCATGCTCGCGTGCATGATCGTCGTGCCCATTCTCACCGTATTTGGCGACGTGATTGGTGTCCTTGGCGGATATATGACAGCTGTGCATTACTCGGGGATTTCACCCTATACGTTCACGCACTCCATCACACAGTTCGCTGAGATCTACGACATGGCGGGCGGACTCATCAAGGCGATTTTCTTCGGCAACGTCATTGCCGTCCTCGGCTGTCACTACGGGCTGAACGCGCCAAACGGTGCGGAGGGTGTCGGCAAGGCAACCATGCAGACCGTCGTCACCTCCATCATTGTCATCTTCATCCTGAACGCCGTCCTGACGTTCTTCCTGTTCTAGGCGGAGGGCGCCATGATACGACTAAAGAATGTGCGCAAGCGATTCGGGGACAAGGATGCGCTCAAGGGCATCACCCTCACCATCGAAAAGGGGGAGACCATCGCTATCATCGGCGGCTCCGGCTCGGGCAAGTCCACCCTCCTGCGGCTTATGATCGGTTTGGATCGCCCAACATCGGGAGAGATCTATATCGGAGACGAAAACATCGCTGCAATGAGCGAAAATGCGCTTGACCGCGTGCGTCTGCGCATGGGCATGGTCTTCCAATATTCCGCGCTCTTTGACTCCATGACCGTCGGCGAGAACGTCGCCTTCGGGCTGCGCGAGCACACGACGAAGACCGACGAGGAGATTGTACGCATTGTCGCGGAGAAACTCGCCCTCGTCGGACTGCCGGATGCGGCAGCACTCATGCCGCAGGAACTCTCGGGCGGCATGAAAAAGCGCGTGGGGCTCGCGCGTGCGATTGCGACTGACCCCGAGATCATCTTCTACGACGAGCCGAGCTCGGGGCTTGACCCCATCATGACGGCAAAGATTGACGAACTCATCATCGACATGCAGCGGCAGCTCGATGTGACCTCCGTCGTCGTCACACACGACATGGCGAGCGCAAGCCGCATCGCCGACCGCATTGCCATGATTTACGACGGGGAACTCATCGCCGTGGACACGGCAGAGCGTTTTCAGGATATAAAGGATGAGCGCGTACAGGCATTTTTCCGTACGCTGCACCAGCGAAGGGAGGCAGGGGCATGAGTGCTGAGGCAAAGGTCGGCGCATTTACACTCGGAGGCGCGGCGCTCCTCATTGCCGTCATCATGTTCTTTGGTGGGTTGCGCCTCGGCGGGAGTCAGGACTATACCATCTACGCAGGCTTCGGGCGCGCCGTCGGACTGAACCCGGAGGCGCAGGTGCTCCTCTCGGGCGTTCCCATCGGGCACGTCGGGGAGATTGTGAACGATGGTACGGGGGTCACCGTCTCCCTCGTCATTCAGGACGGTGTGAAAATCCCGCGCGGCTCCTCCGTCACCATCGGGCAGCCCGGCATCATGGGGGACAAATTCGTCATCATCACACCGTCTGCGAGCACGGACTTCTACACGGGCGGCGACTACCTCTACGGCGCGGACGAGATGGGCATGGACACGATGTTCACCGAGCTGAACAAGATGATTATTCAGGTCGAGGCAATGCTCACGTCGATCAACAACATCGTTGGCGCGCCCGGCTTCCAGACCTCGATGGTGCAGCTCGTCGTCAACATGGAGCAGATGACGGCACACCTCGACGGGCTGACCGCGACGCTCGAGCAGATGGCGGCGGAGAATCGCGGCAATCTGCATGAAATGCTCGCAAACATGAACACCATGTCGGCAAATCTCGCGCAGACCACAGAGAGCGTCGAGCGCGTCATGACAAATCTCGAGACCGTCGGTGCAGATCCTCAGACGGCGGAGAATCTGAAAAAGACGCTCACGAACATCACGGAGACCTCGGAGCGCATGCTGCGGATCGCAGAGGGCATTGAGTCCGTTGCGGGCGACAAGCAGACGCAGGAGGACGCGCGCGCCCTCATCCACAACGCGCGCACGATGTCGGACAAGGCGAACGGACTCATGGGGCGGCTCGAAAACGTCAAGATCACGCCGAAGGTCGATGCCATGTACAGCGGCAAGGCGGATGACTGGCGCACGAACTTCAACCTCGATGTCGGTGAGACGAAGGGGCTGTACGCGACCCTCGGCGTCGACGATATCGGCGGCGGGGACAAATTCAACGCACAGGTCGGCACGCGCGGCACCTCCTTTGGCGCACGTGCGGGCGTCGTCGCGGGCGCGGCGGGCGTCGGCGTCGACGCCTATGCGGGCGAGAAATTCAAATTCTCCGCCGACGCCTACGACCCGAACGATCCTACCCTCCGTCTGCGCGCGCAGTATCAGCTGCGCGGCGGCACCTACCTCTTCGGCGAGTGGAACGACGTGAACAGCTCGAAGAAGCGCGCGTTCTACACGGGCGTACGGCAGGAGTTTTGATTGACGGACGGTAGAATATATGTATAATATAATTATAGGTATGAACGTCACATGGGATGAAGCCAAGAACCTCTCCAATCAGAAGAAACATGGCGTGTCCTTTGAAGAAGCAGAGACGGTTTTCTATGATGATGAAGCACTCTTAAAGTATGATGAAAATCACTCTCAGAATGAAGAGCGATTTGTCATGATGGGGATGAGTGAAGCAAGTCGTGTACTGGTTGTTTGTCATTGTTATCGTATGGGTGACGTACTCCGTCTCATATCGGCTCGAAAAGCAACCAAAAGAGAGGAAAGTCAATATTGGGAACGCCTTTAGGAGGTATATGGTATGAAAGAAGAATATGATTTCTCGGATGCAATTAAAAATCCCTATACCAAACGTCTCAGACAACAGATCACGATCAACATCAACAACGAAGCGGTTGCCTACTTCAAGGCGCAGTCCGCAGAAGTCGGGATTCCCTACCAGACGCTCATCAATCTCTACCTGTCAGATTGTGCGGCGCAGGGACGAAAATTGCATATGTCATGGCAGTAAAAACCGGCAATCGCAGAAATTTTTGCGATTGCCGGTTTTACAATGAAAATTTATACTCGCTCAGTGAAAAATCCCCCTCGGGTCATCACGCCCGAGGGGGATTTCTATTGGCTAACGAATGTCAGCTAGGAAATTCTTTACTAAAGATACTACAATCCGTGTCCTTTTTCAAGCCTTAATCATTCTGATTAAAAATCGGCTTCCGCCCTTCGATGAACGCCGTTACCGCCTCGCGATGGTCGGCGGATGCACCCGCCTTTGCGAGGTTTTCCGCTTCGAGGCGGCTGTACGCCATGTAGTCACGGTAGAACACCTCGTAGTAGAGCTGCTTTTGCAGTGCGAGCGCACTGAGCGGGCGGCGCAGCAGCTTCTCGGTGAACGACTGCGTCTCCTCCTCGAGTTTCCCGTCGGGGGCAAGCCGCGTCGTCAGTCCCAGCCGGAATGCCTCCTTGCCGTAGATGCGCGGACTCAGTGCCATCAGCTCGATTGTCTTTGCGAGTCCGACAATCTGCTTCAGATGGTAGATACAGCCCGTATCGCCCGGCAGCCCGACACTGGAGAACGCCGTGAGGAGGCAGCTCTCCTCCGTCATGATGCGGAAATCCGCACCGAGCGCGATGCCGCACCCCGCACCTGCGGCAGCACCGTTCACCATCGCAATCACGGGCTTCGAGCATTTACGCAAGGAAAGCGATGCCTGCCCTGTCAGAATGGAGAGATCGTAGCTGATGAAGTCGAACGATGCCATCTCCTTGATATCACCGCCGGCGGAGAAATTCTTGCCCGCGCCCGTAATGATGAGAACCTTCACCGCATCGTCTGCATCACAGCACTCCACCGCAGCGATCAGATCGTGGAACATCGGCGCATTCAGCGCGTTGTTCGAGGCAGGGCGGTCGATCGTGATCGTCGCAATGTCGTTCTCTACGGCACATTTGATATGTTCGTACATGGGAGACCTCCTTTTTAGGAAAATTATGCTTCGAAATACTCCGGATTTTTTCGGAATGTTATGCCTTCCGTTATGTTACTCCATTTTCTAACGTGGCGCAAGCAAAATTATTTCTCAGCGACAACCTCGCTATTGTTGATGGCGAAATCGAGGAGCAGACCGATGAGCTCGTTGCGCGAGCGTCCCGTCTCGTCAGCGAGTGTGTCAAGTCGATTGATAATATCTTCCCGAACGCGGATGGACAGGGTCTTGTGCCCGTCCTCTCCGCGTTTTCTTTTGGTTATCATCAGTTTTGTGTTCATATGTATCACCTCATCATTAGTGTATCTATGAGGCACTACAAAATATATGTTGGACGTGATGATGTAAAACCTGTCTATAATTCATTTAAGTTTAGATATAAAACATACGATATAGTGTGTGTAAAAATGTGTTATAAAGTATGTTATAAAAGTGAAAGGTGAAAGCATGGAGATACAGCCTGCTGTACAAGGGGGCGCCGAGCAGGGAAGCGCACGCGTCGGCAGGGGACAGGGAACGTCTCTACCCACGAATGTTTTCGAGGCTCTGCTCGCCGAGGTCGGTGGGCGAACGAAGTTCTCCTCACACGCGAAGGCGCGCATTGAGCAGCGCGGTGTCAGCCTCACGGCGGACGATCTCACGCGACTTGATGCGGCAGTCGACCGTATGGAGGAGAAGGGGGTACGCGACGCGCTTGTCTACATGAGCCGCGGGCTTGCGATGGTCATCAGCGTAAAGAATCGCACCGTTATCACGGCAGTCGATGAGGCAAGCGCGAAGGAAAACATATTTACCAATATTGACAGCGCAGCAATTCTATAGAGATTTCAAGGGAGAGATGCAGTTATGATGCGTTCAATGTTCTCGGGTGTGTCGGGGCTAAAGAGTCACAATACCCGTATGGATGTCGTCGGTAACAACATTGCGAACGTTAACACCACAGGATTCAAGGCGAGTCGCGTCACATTCGCAGATATGATCTCGCAGACACTCTCGGGGGCATCCGCACCGGAGAGAGGCTCGATTGGCGGTGTGAACCCGAAGCAGGTCGGACTTGGAACAAGTGTGTCGAGTGTTGACCTGCTCTTTGGCGATGCCTCGGTGCAGCAGACGGGCAAAAACACCGACCTTGCGATGACGGGGAATGGTCTCTTTGTCGTCAATCGCGGTCAGGAGCGTTTCTACACGCGCAACGGCGCATTCGAGTTCGATGCAGAGGGCAACTATGTGATGCCCGGCTCCGGATACCGCGTGCAGGGGTGGATGGCAAATAACGGCTCGCTCAATACGTCGAGCGCCACGCAGGATATTGTCATCCCCGCAGGAAAGACGATGAGTGCAAAGGCGACCGAGCGGGCGACCTATACGAATAATCTGGACGGTGCGACGCGGACGGTTACGAAGCTGGCGGGCGGAGGTGCCATGCGGACATTGACACTGTCGGATGGCTCAACAGTACAGGTGCCGGGTACTGCGACGTGGAAGGTTGGCGATGCGTATTCCTCCACGGTACAGGATTATAGGACTGCAGGGGATACCGTAACAGTAAGCAAGAACGATTCGCCTGTGACAGTGACGTTCGCGGATGGGACGACGCGGACGTTTGATAAAAATACCACCGGCACAAATTATAAATATGGCTACGATCTCAACAACACGATGGTGGGGCAGTCTGCGACAGCGAACGCGAATACAACCGTGCGTGCCTATTCGGCGTCCGGTGTTGGCGGCGAGTTCAATACGGGAACGTATCAGATTGGTGGTAATGCTACGAGGGAAGGGACGTCCGGCAGTATTACTACGGTTGCTGGTGAGACGGTGAAATTAAAGCTTGCCGATGGGTCAGTGCATGATGTGTCGAATATCCCCGGGAAAACCTATCAGGTGGGCACGGATTATTACAGCTATGTGAGCACCGGCGGTACGGGGACACCGATTACGTCCAAGATTGTAGGATATGAACATACCTATAAGATCGACAATATGTCTGTTGTCTCGAAAGAAGGGGATGGGGCGAATCTTCGTGTGGGCGATGGCACCGGCAATATCGACGTCGGGGATGGCTACGGTATGGTTCCTCTTGCAGCAGGTGAGTCCGTAACGGCAACGGCGGCATCGCCGGTTGATCTTACGGTGAAAGACGGTGCCGGCACAAAGATTATTGGAAAGCTCACAACGGGAACGTATAAGATCGGCGATTATTATAAGGGAGCTTCCATTACGAGTGGATCTGCTACGGCGACAAAGGATAATCCCGTTCAGGTCACGTTGGCAGACGGCACAGTGCATATGGATGATCCGGGAGCAACACCCCCCGGTCCCGGAAAGACGTATAATGTCGGTGATCACTACAGCTATACAGATGCCGGCGGACATCTTGTCCATACAACGGTCCAGAGTTTGAATCAGATGTATAAAATCACCGGTGTCGATGTGAAGAAGGAAATTAAAGCCGTCCAATCGAAGAAAAATGTTACGGTAGATTCTATTGAGGACGCAAAAGAAGCAACTGCGACGAAGGACAAACCCCTGACGGTCACGCTGTCCGATGGGACAAAGACGACGGTGACAAGCGGTACATACCGTGTCGGACATAGTCTTCCGGTAACGACGCTGATCTCTGTATACGATACGCTCGGGAATAAGCACTCCATTCCCCTGTTCTACACGATGACGAAAAGGGGATCGGGCGCGACGACTGACGATGGAAACGAGTGGACGGTCGGGCTTGACGGCAAGGATGTCACGGGCACGACGACTACGATTCGAGAGGCGGATGGAAGCACGACGACGGTAACGCTCACGCCTGTGAAGATGAAGTTCTCCACATCGGGGGCACTTCTCAGCGGCGGAGGTACATTCAAAATGACGCTGACGAATGGATCGTTTGGCACACAGGAGGTGACGGTCGATCTTTCGGCGGTGACGCAGTATGCCGGGACGAGTACGATTGTCGGCACCACAGACGGACACGCTGCAGGAACACTGTCAAAGGTGACATTTGACAGCACAGGAAAGCTCACCGGGACGTATACGAACGGTGTGCGGCAGGTCGAGGCACAGGTTGCTGTTGCACAGTTCAACAACACAACGGCACTCGAAAAGCAGGGCGGCAGCCTCTACCGTGAGTCAAACAACTCGGGCGTGGCGAATATCAAGACGGCGACCGACTTCGGCGTAAAGCTGACACCGGGCGCACTCGAGATGTCGAACGTCGACATCGCCGATCAGTTCTCCGACATGATTATCACGCAGCGCGGCTTCCAGTCCAACTCCAAGATCATCACCGTCTCCGACGAGATGCTTGAGACGCTGATCAACATGAAGCGGTAAGTAAATACTTTGCATGCAAGAGTCGCCCGCACGGGCGGCTTTTTTGCGTTGTTTTGCTATATGAGATTGTATTCTCACACGAAAAAATATATAATTATGTGTAAAACATCACGTAATTATATATAATGAGGTGAAGAAATGGAACGATTGGCGATGAATGAGCTTGTCGCATGGAAGGACTCTGCATATCGAAAGCCGTTGATTATGAAGGGCGTTCGTCAAGTCGGCAAGACGTGGCTGCTCAAGGAGTTTGGGCGTCGTTTCTATGAAAATACGGCGTATTTCAATTTTGACGAGAATCCTGAGTATCGCGATTTTTTTGCGACGACGAAGGATGTACGCCGCATTATCCCAAATCTGGCGATGGCGGGCGGTCAGGAGATTCAGCCGGGGCGAACGCTCCTGATTTTTGATGAGATACAGGACTGTCCCGAGGTGCTGAACGCGTTGAAGTATTTCCATGAGAATGCGCCGGAATATCACGTTGCCTGTGCCGGCTCTCTCCTCGGTATTGCCCTCGCAAAGCCGTCCTCGTTCCCCGTTGGGAAGGTTGATTTTCTGCACCTGTATCCGATGGGTTTTCACGAGTTCCTGATGGCAACGGGCGGTGAGCATCTCGCCGCATATCTCGATCAGGTGGATGAGATTGTGCCGCTGCCGGATGCCTTTTTTCATCCGCTGGCTGAGAAGTTGAAGATGTACTATATCACGGGCGGGATGCCTGAGGTTGTGGGGCGGTGGGCAGCGTCTCAGTCGGTGGGAGAGGTACAGACGACGCTGATGAATATCATCACTGCCTATGAGCGCGATTTTATGAAGCACCCTGCGCCGCGCGAATATCCAAAGATTGCGCGTGTTTGGAACTCTATGCCGTCGCAGCTGGCGCGAGAGAATAAGCGCTTCCTATACAATGTTGTCAAGGAGGGGGCACGTGCGCGCGAGTATGAGGATGCTGTGGAATGGCTGGTACAGGCGGCGCTTGTTTACAAGGTGTTTCGCATCAGCGCGCCGGGGCTGCCGCTGTCCGCATATGAGGATCTGAGTGCGTTCAAGCTCTACTTGGCGGATGTCGGTGTGCTGCGGCGTCTGTCGCGGCTCGATCCGTCGGCATTCCGCGAGGGGAACCGCCTGTTCACGGAATTCAAGGGGGCACTGACAGAGAATTTTGTTTTGCAGTCTCTCCTGCCGCAGCTCGATGCTGTGCCGTATTATTGGGCACGACTCAATCCGTCCTATGAGGTGGATTTTGTGCTGCAGTGTGCGAATGACATCATTCCGATCGAGGTGAAGTCGGATACGAATATCAAAAGCCGCAGTCTGAAAAAGTACGCGGAGATGTTTGCGGCGGAGACGAAGTTGCGCGTACGCTTTTCGCTGAATAATCTGCGCGTGGACGACGATGTGCTGAATATTCCTCTCTTTATGGCAGATCATGCCGTGCGTTTGATGGGGATTGTGGTTTCGCAGA
The DNA here is from genome assembly GCF_001683335.1 of Selenomonas sp. oral taxon 126. GTDB lineage: Bacteria > Bacillota > Negativicutes > Selenomonadales > Selenomonadaceae > Centipeda. The sequence continues at coordinate 305,285 of NZ_CP016201.1, read as the reverse complement.
TGCGAGAGGACAGCTAACAATAAATTTATTTGAAAAAAAATAGGGGAACTGATACAATGAGAGAACCTGTCAATACGATTTCATGGTGTTGGCTATGTTTGGAGCAGCCCGCCGTTCGGGTGTATCCTGTCAGCGGTTGAGGAGGAAATGGCTTTGAAGAATAGGGGACGTTTTGCGGCACGACTGGTACGGGCTCTGGCTCTGACTGCCGCCGTCGGACTTTTTACGGGGACGGCATCGGCTGAGACGATGCAGGTGGATCTGACGCGCTCTGTGCAGATGGCGCTCGAGAATAACCGCACGATCAAGCAGGCACTGACGGATGTGGATGCGGCGGATGCCGCGCTCGCACAGGCGAACCGCTCGATGGGGCCGACGCTGACGTGGCAGACCTCGGCGAATCGCGTCGGCGGCAAGGCGTACGAGGGCTCCGGGGTCAAATACAACTACGGCAATACGGGGACGGTCGCGCTGCCGGTCTACAATGCGGCGCTGAATGCACAGCGCAAGGCGGCGCGCTATGCGCTAAACTCGGCGGACTTTGCGCTCGAGCAGACGAAGCAGTCGATCCGCCTGACAGCGACGACGGATTATTTCAATATCCTGCAGGCGCGCAATCTGGTGAAGGTGCGCGAGGATACGGTGGCGACGCTGCAGACACATCTCGCGGATGTGAACGCGCAGTTCCGCGTGGGTACGGTGGCGCGTGCGGATGTGCTCGCCTCGGAGGTGGAGCTGGCGAACGCGCAGCAGAATCTGACGACGGCGCGGAATAACTATGAGGTCGCGGTCGCGACGCTGAACAATGTGATCGGTGTGCCGACGGATACGACGCTTACGATCAACGATGAGCTGCGCTATACGGGCTACACGCTCTCTCTGGACGACTGCACGGACTACGGGCTGCTCTATCGCGCGGACGGTGCAGCGGCATTCTACGCGGTAAAGCAGGCAGAGGCGGGGGTGCGTGCGGCAAAGGCGGGCTATCATCCGACGGTGAATGCGGCGGCATCGCGCTCGATTGCGGGCGAGCGCCCCTTCAAGGACGACCATACGAGCAGCGATACGTGGTCGGCGGGTGTGAGTGCGTCGTGGAATATCTTTGACAACGGCGTGACGGCGGCGCAGGTCGATGCGGCAAAGGCGACGCTCCGCAAGGCGGAGGAGGCGCTCGCGGCGGCGGATGAGAAGATCCGTCTCGATGTGCGTACGGCGTATCTGAATCTGCGTGCAGCAGAGCAGAATATCAAGACGACGGAGAAGGCTGTGCAGCAGGCGGAGGAGGACTATAATATCGCGCGCGTCCGCTACAATGCGGGCGTGGGAACGAATCTCGAGGTGATGCGTGCCTCGGACAATCTGACGACTGCGCGCATGAACTATTCGACGGCGCTCTACAGTTACAATATGGGCAAGGCAAGTCTCGACAATGCGATGGGCGTGCCCGTCGATCTCGATGCCGTGCGCTATCGCGCGGCGGAGGAGGACGGTGCGCGTGCGCAGGGGGCGCGTGCGGCGGCGCAGCTGCATGATGATGCGCTCTTTGCAACGCCGAAGGATGCCGAGGTGCGCCCGACCGCAGAACGTGCACCTGCGGATGCCGGTGCTGCTGCGGCGGCACGCGTACAGGCGGCGAATGCTACCTATGAGGCAGAGATGAACAAATAAGGGCGCCCCTATCGGCTCGCTACGCTCGCCACTTCCCCCGTTGTGACGGGGGAAGCTAATATGGCGGGATGTGGAGAGTAAAGAAAAGCCTCCCCCGTTCGGTACGGGGGAGGGGGACCGCGAAGCGGTGGAAGGGGCGCTTGATCCGAAGAGTATAAGAGGTTTGCTATGAGACGGAAGGCGTATATCGGGGCGGCGGTGATCGCCGCCGTCCTCATCTGCGCGGCAGTTCTCATCCACATCGTACGCGCTCAGGCATTCATGGCTGAGGCGGGACAGATGGCAGAGCGTCTCGTGGCGCAGAAGCTGGGGACGGCTGTGCATATTGGTGCAGTGGAGATCCGTTCTCTGCACGAATTGAAAATGGACGATGTCGTGATCTATGACAAGCAGGCGGAGGCTGTGCTCCGTGCCGATGAGGCACGGGTGACGCTTCGCCTGCTTTCTCTGCTTTCATCGCCCGAAACCTCGATTGACGAGATCCTGCTCACGGGCGCGCATGCGGACATTGTGCAGCGTGCGGACGGCTCGTGGAACTACGATGACATCGGTGCGGACGATACGTCACCGAGCACGTTCGAGGGGCGCATCCGCACGGAGGGCGGCTCGGCGACCATTGTGACAGACGGGCGCACGTACGAGCTGACGGAGATCGCGGGGGCAGTGGAGATCGACCGCAGCGATGTCTCCTATAAGGCGACGGGCGCTCTCTCGGGTGTTCCTCTGCGCGTGAGCGGTGCGTATGTTGGCGGGAATCAGGAGCTCTATCTCAGTTCCGCAGATACGGATTTCATGTCGCTGCGTCACCTCCTGCCGGAGAACTCTCTGCCCGAGGAGCTGCAGCTCTCGTCTCTGCACGCGGATGCCGTGCGGATGGAGCTGCACCGCGTGGACGGGGTGCTCACGATGGACGGGCGCATCGACGGTATGCGCGGTGCGGCAGATGTCTACGGGACGCAGATGCAGCTGGACAGCGCCGCGCTGCGCTTCAATGAGCGCGCAATTTTCGTTGCCGCAACAGCGGAGGCGGCGGAGCAGCGCGCGCGTGTGGACGGGACGATTCGGCTCGACACGGACGCACCCTATTTGGATTTCATTGTGCGCGCGCAGGATTTCGCCGTGGATCGCATTCTCGCGGACAGCCCCTATCAGGGGGCTGTGACGGCAGATCTCCATGTGACGGGGACGCTTGCGGCGCCGACTGTTACGGGGAAACTGACGGCGGCGCACGGCGCGGTCAGCGATGTCTCCTTCCAAAATGCGACGGCGGATGTTGCCTATGCAGACGGCACGATTTCGTTTGAGAATCTGACGGCGGAGGCGTTCGGCGGGACGCTGTCGGGCACGGGTGTGTTTACTGTGGAGCAAAATGCCTACACGGCGCATCTGACGGTGGACAATGTCGCACTCGGAGGGCTGCGTTCCCTCTCTATTTCCCTGCCTGAGGAGCTCGACGGCACGCTGCATGCCGATCTCGGCATCGACGGGCAGACGGGGGGCTCGCTCACGGTTCTTGGCAGTGCGCAGCTCTCGAATGGCGTGTACCGCAATATTCCGGTGGAGCGTGCAAACGCCTCCTTTATCCTGCGCGGGGACGATCTGACGATTGATTTCCTCAGCGCACGGCTGCCGAATGATACGGAGCTGGGGGTAGAGGGTAAGATCACGCGCGGCTCTGCGCTCGATCTGCGCTTCTACGGCGCACACGCCGATCTCTCCCTGCTGAACTATCTCGACGAGCGCCTCAGTTTCTCGGGGCTTGCGGATTTCTCGGGCGAGGTGCACGGCGATATCCATGATCCGCAGGTCGATATGCAGGTCTCGGCGACGAATGGCGATCTCATGTATCAGCCGTTTGACAGTCTGCTTTTCCGCGCGGACGGCTCGCTCTCAGGGGTAGGCATCTACGATTTCTCGATGGAGCGCGGCGGGCGCGAGGTCTGGCTTGTGAACGGGTCGATCGGCTTTACGGGCGAGCGGCGCATTGACCTGCAGATCGACACGATCGGCGCACGCATGGAGGATGTGGCGGCGCTCGTTGCGCCCGATCAGCCGATCACGGGCAATATCGACAATATCATCAAGTTCACGGGGACGCTCGACAATCCGCACGCGGTGGGCTATGTCCACTTCTCGCGCGGCAGCTATGCGGGGGCGGTGCTCTCGGGTATGGACGGCGACTACTTCCTCGACAACGGCATCATCCGCGTGCAGGTGTTCCACATCTATTCACCGATGGTGGATATGGTTCTGAACGGCACGATCAGTGCGCAGGGCGTGCTCGACTTCGACGCCGAGGTGCGCGATCTCGATATGAAGCGATTCGAGCACAAGCTGCCCTATGAGGTCTCGGGGCACGGCGTCTTCAACGGCAAGGTGGGGGGCATGATCTCGCATCCGATTTTCCGTGGGGAGCTGAAGGCGGACGCAATCACGATGAACGGGGTGGAGCTGCGGGAGATCCGCGGCTTTGTCCACTTTGAAAACGGGATCATCGATCTGGAGCGGACGGGCTTCCGTCAGGGGGCGGACGGCTCTGTGACGGCGCGTCTGCGCTACGATACGGAGACGCGTGCGCTGAGCGGCGCGTTGGATATTGAGAAGATGGATGTCACGGCACTGCTTGCACTCGCAAATCAAAACGAGAACCGCATCACGGGGAAGATCACGACTGCGGTTCAGCTCGGCGGTACGCCGGATAATCCGTCGATTGCGCTGACGGGTGAGATTGCGGAGGGCACGATTGCCTCCTATCCCGTGCAGAAACTTGCACTCGATGTCGCTCTCTCAGATCGCGTGCTGACGATCAGCAAGTTCGCGGGTACGCAGGGGGATGGCTCATTCTCCGCTGTCGGCACAGCGGATTTTGACGGCGCGGCAAATGTGGATATCGCGGTCTCGGACATTGCGCTCGGCATGCTCACGCGCTTTGCAGGCGTGGAGCAGGAGGTAACGGGAACGGTGTCGCTGACGGCGCACGTCGGCGGGCAGACGCAGCATCCGGAGGCGGATCTGAAGCTGACGGCGAAGAACGGCGGCACGAACGGCGCGACGTTCGATGATCTGACGGGAGAGGCGCAGCTGCGCGGCTCCGTGATCCGCCTGAATCAGCTGACGGTGACGAAGTACATCGACGGCATTGCCTATGCAGCGAGTGCGCACGGCACGCTGCCCCTGCGCGCGCTCACGGCGGACCGCGATGAGACGCTGGATGCCTACGATCAGATCGATCTGACGATTGCGCTCGACAATGCCGATCTCTCGCTTATTCCTGTGTTTTCCAATCAGGTGGAGTGGGCGCTCGGACGCACGGAGGGCAGCCTGAAGCTGCACGGGACGCTCGCTGCGCCCCGCCTGACGGGCAGTCTGCGCGTGACGGGCGGCGCGGTGAAGCTGCGCTATTTCGAGCATCCGCTGACGGATATGCAGGTGCGGATCGACGCGCTCGGTGATGCGCTCTCTGTGCGCGAGTGCACGGGCAAGATGGGCGCGGGCACCTATCTCCTGACGGGGCGCGTGGAGATGGCGGGCATGGAGCCGCAGTCATATGATTTTACGTTTGTGATGAACAATCTGGATCTCAAGACCTCGTTCTATGAGGGACCTCTGAGCGGCACACTGCGCCTGACGGAGGGCGAGTACTGGGGTGAGGTTCTGCCGAAACTCTCGGGCACGATCGATATCGACCGTGCGCTCGTGACAATCCCGTCGATTCCGGAGACGGACGACGAGCTCCCGCACATTATGCTCGATGTGGGGCTGACGGTGGGGCGGCACGTGCACCTGTTCAGTCCTAGTTTCTACGATATGCACCCGTCGGGTTCTGTGCATTTCGGCGGGACAACGCGCCATCCGCGCACGACGGGCATGATCGGCGTGCGGCGCGGCGACACGGTCAGCTATCTGCGGACGGTGTTCAAGATCCGCGAGGGGACGGCGACGTTCAACCAGCCGGAGTCGTTCCTGCCGGAGATTGCGTTCTATGCGGAGGCGCGCCTCACGCATACGCGTGTCTTCCTCTCGGCGCACGGACCGCTCGACCACATGGATTTCCGCCTCGGCTCGAGCCCTGAGATGTCAGAAGAGGAGATCATCCGCATGCTGACGCTGCGCAGCGCCTATGCAAACGGTGAGGGCGGCATCACGGCGGCGGATATCCTCTCGATCGGCCTTCAGATGAGTATTCTCTCCGAGGTGGAGGACTCCGTGAAGAATTTCCTCCATCTCGATGTGCTCCGCCTCTCGAGCGGGAGCGGCGCGCTCTTTGAGACAAAGGACGACGAGGCGGTGAAGCAGAATGAGAACGAGTACAATGTCGAGATCGGCAAGTATTTCGGTGACCGTGTGCTCCTGCGCTATGTGCAGGGACTCGGCGCGGCATCGGATACGCATCGTATCGGCATCCAGTACGACTTCAATGACCGCTTCGGCATCTCGTATGACCGCGAGGGTTCGGATCAGCTCATCAGCTTTGAGGCGCGGTTCAGATTCTGATATGTTTTGAAAAAGGGGGTGCGCCCGTGTTTTCGGATTATGTAAAGAAGCTCGCCGATGTGCAGAAGCTCGCGCCGGCAGAGGAGGGGGAACTCTGGCGCGCCTATAAGGAGCGCGGCGATGAGGCGGCGCGGCGTACGATCATTGAGTCGTATCAGCCGCTCGTCTTCCGTGAGGTCATGCCCTATCGCGCACTGCCTGCCGTGATGGATGCGGTGCAGGAGGGGACGATCGGTCTGATCGAGGCGGTGGAGCGCTATGATCCCACGCGCGGCGTAGCGTTCAGTCTCTACGCCGTGCATCGTGTGCGCGGGCGCATTCTGGACTTCCTCCGCCGTGAGGGGCGGGTCGATCTGCCGTGCCTCGAGGCGGAGACGGAGGCGTACGAGACGGCGAAGGAGCTGCTCGTCGACGAGCGCCCCTCGGTCGCGGAGCTCGCGGAGCATCACGCACTCGTCGGCGTGCTCGGCGCTGCGATGGAGCGGCTGCCCGCGCGGGAGCGGCTTGTGCTCGAGGGCGTGACGATCGGCGGTGCACGCGCGCAGACGATGGCGGAGTCGCTCGGTGTGACGCCGGCGCATATCTACCGTCTGCAGCAGAACGGCATCCGGCGCGTTCGTGGGATGCTCTCGCGTTTTATGCAAAATTGGTAATTTTTAGTACCACGTTTTAATTTTAACGTCTTGAATCCATCCTATGGACTGTAGTATAATCAAGGAATCGCTGATAGGAATGAAATGTATCATTGATCAGTGCTTCCTGAGAGGGGAGGTACGGCGATGGCTGCGGATCGCAGGGAGCGCGCGAAATCCATCCGTGCGGCGCGGGACTGGCTCACGGGCGCGGAGCATGCGCTTGCGGGTGAGGATGATCTCGCGGGCGATCTGAAACTCATGCTTGCGCGCGCAGAACTTGCACGCATTGCAGCGGATCGCCGTGCGCGCATGCGGCGGCTTGCACGCTGGCTGCTGCCGACGCTCGCTGCAGCATCAGTCCTTGCGTATTTCGTGTGGGACAGGTCGCCTGCAGAGGAGACGGCGAGCCCGCCGCCCGTGCAGCGTGCACAGCGGAGTGTGGAGGCGCCCGCATTTGCAGCGGATACCGTGGAGCGCGCTGCCCCACTGACGGAGACGCCGCCCCCAGCGGCAGCCCCGCCGAAAGAGGCGCCCGCGCCAAGTGTGGAACACGCACAGCCGCAGGCAGAGACTGCGGCCGCGCCATCTGTGCCGGCACCCGTGCAGAGCACAGCACCCGCACAGCGCCGGCAGATGCCCGATGCCGATATGCAGCGGCTCATGCAGGTCGGCGGCAGGATTTTACGGGAATAGTCGATCATTTCCCCGCAGATTGCGGTCGGATTGAAATAGTGCGCCAAGGTGCGCATATCTAGGAGGTTTCGCCTTTGAACAGTAAGAGATATCAGAGACTCACACTCGCTATTGCGCTTGGCGTTGGGGTATCCGCCCTGACGCTGCCGCATGCCTTTGCAGCGGAGAAGGGTGCAGCTGTGGTGACGGATGCACCCGTGCTGAGTGATGCTGCGCCATCTGCCGTGAGCGGCTCTGCGGACGCTCCGGTTGCGGATGCACCCGCGCTGACGACGACTGCCGCGCCTACGTCCTCGGATGAGCGCGCTGCTGCATGGGCGGCAAAGCGTCCCGCCGAGGATGAGATCACGAACTACCTTGCGGCGCAGGTGGGCAAGACGATCATGGAAATCAAGTTCAACGGCGCGACGGAGGCGACCGAAGGGGCGGCACGCGCAGCTCTCACGATGCACGTGGGCGATGCTGTGACCGAGGAGGGACTGGTGAAGGACCGCGATGCGATCTACGCAACGGGCTATTTCTACGATCTCTATCCGTCGTTCGAGCAGGTGCCTGAGGGGGTTGTCCTGACATACAATGTGCTCGAGAATCCCGAGCTCAAGGAAGTGAAGATCGAGGGCAATACGGTTGAATCCACGGAGTCTCTGATGGAGCTCATCACGGTCAAGAACGGTGAGCTGCTGAACGCGCGCACACTGCAGGAGAACGTGCAGGCGATTCAGGAGAAGTACCGCGCGGACGGCTATATTCTCGCAAAGATCACGGATCTCAACATCGCGCAGGACGGCACGCTCACGATCAAGATCAGCGAGGGCACACTCGAGGGCTATAAGGTCAAGGGCAATAAGAAGACGAAGGAATACGTCATTCTGCGCGAGATGCGTCAGAAGGTCGGTGAGCCGTTCAATGCAAATCAGGCGCGCCGCAGTATGCAGCGTGTCTACAACCTCGGCTTCTTCGAGGATGTCAATGTCAAGATGAACCCCGGCGTTGAGCCGAATGCGGTTGTCATGGAGATCGATGTCCAGGAGAAGCGCACGGGTTCGTTCGGCATTGGCGCAGGCTACTCGAGTTCCGATGGCATGGTCGGAACGCTCAGCGTCAGTGACACGAATTTCCGTGGCATGGGCGACACGATCAGCCTCACCTATGAGGTCAGCGGCGATGATACGGATGCGCGCGGCTATACGTTCATGTACCGCCGCCCGTGGCTCGACAAGAAAGAGACGGCGGGTACACTGCGCATCTACAACCGTACGTACGAATACGATGACTACGATGAGGACGGCAATCACAAGGAGTCGTTCATGCGCAAATACTCGGGCGGCGAGGTGACGCTCAGCCGACCCATGAGCGAGTATTCGACGAATTTCGTCACGCTGCGCAATCGCAAGGATAAGTATGTCAAGCATACGGAGTCGGGCAATGCGGGCAACCGCAGCGGAAATACCGCGTGGATTGCGAACAATTTCGGTACGACGCGCAGCATAACGCTCGAGCATGTGACGGATACACGCGATAATGTCTACGAGCCGACAATGGGGGCGCGCGCCTCGCTCTCTGCAGAGTTCGCGGGTTTCGGCGGTGACTTCAACTATCAGAAGTATATTGCGGGCGATACGCACTACCTCAAGGCGGGGCGTTCGCAGGTCTTCGTCCTGCGCGGGCAGTACGGCATCAGCCGCGGCTCGATCTCTGAGTACAGCCAGTTCCGCATGGGCGGTCAGGATACGATCCGTGGCTACCGCGAGGATCAGTTCCGCGGGACGCGCATGGCGCTCGCCTCGATTGAATACCGCTTCCCGATCGTGTCGAAGGTGACGGGGGCGCTCTTTGCGGATTACGGCGGCGCGTGGTCGAGCGGCTTCACGCCGGAGAATCTGTACGGGAGCGTCGGTGTCGGGCTTGGTCTCAATACGCCGATCGGTCCGCTACGCCTTGACTACGGTCGCGGTTCGCAGGGCGGACGCGTACACTTCCGCGTCGGCGGCACGTTCTGATAATGCAGGCTCTTGTGCCTATGCGTATCCGAGTTCTTGCTTTTCTCGTTTTTGCAGCGTTCGTTTTTTTTCACCACACATATGCCGCAGAGTCCTCCCGTGTGGAGGAAACTGCGGCTATTGTCGTAGGTGATCGGGAGATTCCCTCCATTGTGCGTGCGCGCATGGAGCGCACGGTTGCAGCAATCGCGGCGGAACGCATGGAGGGGCGCGCGGTGACGGCGGTCTCTCCGACAGAGGAGGCGGAGATTATCGGTGCGGTCTTTGATCGTCTGCTCGTCGGCTACACGGTGACGGGGGTCGAGGTACATCCTGCGCAGCGGACGGAGGTCACAATCCACCTCGCACCGTGGGCGGATACGATCCAGGGTGTTCGCGTCGAGATGGCGGTCGAGGGCATGCCGCCCGCCGTGGAGGAAATTGTGCGCGCCGATCTCGCGGATGTCGGCACGGTCTTTTCGGATGCGCTCGTGGGGCTGCCGATTGCGGCAACCGACTGGGCGGCGGGTGCGCTGAAGCGCAGCCTGACCGCCTATATGGATGAGCATCTGCCGGAGTTCCGCGCGGACTACGATATCGATGTCGATACGGCAGCGCAGGTGCGTCTCACGGTCTATCCGCGCCTACCCGTTGTGCGGACGGTCGATCTCTCCATGCGCTCGGATACAATACCGAACGTCACACTGCTCTCGCAGCGCAGGGCGATGGAGACGGCGGCGAATCGCCTCGTCGGCGTGCCCGTCGCCTTTGTTGCGCGGCATCGCTCCGTCTTCGAGCAGCAGCTTGCGGATGGGTTGGATGGTGCAAGCGATTTTCGCCGGATGCAGTTCACCTCGCAGGTGACGATCACGCCGGGGGAGCGCATGGCAGTCATGAGCCGCACGGACAGCAGGCGATACCGTCTGCATCTGACGGGCTGGCTCGACATCGGGCGCACATCGGAGAATCGGGACGATGATCGGCGCGACCTGCATGTACGCCTGCATGCGGGGCAAATGGTGAGTGCACGCGATGAGCTCTATGTGGAGACGGATGCCGCACCCGAAGATGTGCGCTTTGACTGGCGCGTCGGCTATGCGCGTGAACTATTCCCGCACTTCACGGGCGATCTGCGCTACGATCTGAGCGATGCTCGCTTTTCCGCTGCGGGGAGCTATGCGCTCCATCCGCGCTGGCTCGTGCGCTACGAGCAGTGGACGGATACAGGCGCATGGGAGTGGGAGCTGCGGTATAAGCTGCACGATTTCCTCAGCATTGCGGCGCTCGCGGACGGTCATGACAGGTGGATTCGGCTGATTGGAAACTTTTAGAGGGAAATCATAGAGTAATGGGGGTGAAGCGGTGAAGCGTGTTTCGATTGTGGTTCCGGTCTACAACGAGGAGGAGAATATTGCGCATTTTGTGCAGAGCGTGGAAAAGGTGATGGAAACGCTGCCCTATGCGTATGAGATTCTCTTTATCGACGACGGTTCCCACGACCGCAGCCGCGAGATCCTGCGCGCGCTCGGGGCTCGGGATCCCCATGTGCAGTCAATATTCCTCGCGCGCAATTCCGGGCATCAGATTGCGCTGACCTGCGGCACGGATCATGCGGACGGGGATGCGGTGATCACGATGGACGGCGATATGCAGCATCCGCCGGAGCTCCTGCCCGTGCTGCTTGCAAAATGGGAGGAGGGCTATGAGATCGTTCAGACGGTACGGCTGACGACGGAAGGGGCATCCATCTTTAAGCGTCTGACCTCGAAATACTACTACCGTCTCCTCAATGCAATGACCGATGTGGAGATCCAGGAGGGCGGGTCGGACTTTCGTCTGATGGATCGGAGGGCAGTTCTCGCCCTGCGCCGCTATCACGAGCATGCGCGCTTCATCCGCGGAATTGTGGGTGCGATGGGCTTCCGCAGGACAACGGTGGAGTTCGTTGCGCCGGAGCGTTTTGCGGGGCAGTCGAAATTCTCCCTGCACAAGATGATCTCGTTCGCACTTGACGGTATTCTCGCCTATTCGGTGCAGCCGCTGCGCGCTGCCTTCTACGTGGGCATATGCTCGGCACTCCTCGCAGTACTGCTCTTTCTCCACGTGCTCTATGAGACACTCCGTGGGGAGACTGTGGCGGGTTGGTCGACGATCGTCGTATGCAGCCTCTTTTTCGGCGGCATGCAGATGATGATGCTCGGCGTCTGCGGCGAGTACATTGCGCGCATTCTGCAAGAGGTGAAGAATCGTCCGCTCTATCTGATTGCGTGCGACAATCGGCGTATGGAGGAGCAGAGGGAGGAACGCGATGAATGAACGGCTGACAAGCGGCGTGGCAATCTTTTGCCTCGTCGCACTTTATTTCTGGGGCAACGGTGCGCTCGCCGTGACGGCACCCGTCGAGGTGAACTACGCGCAGACGGCGAAGGAGATGCTGGCGGCAGGGGATTACCTCTCCCCGCAGATCTACGGAAACTATTGGTACGATAAGCCGATCTTCTTCTACTGGGAGCTGATTGCGGCGTTCTCCGTATTCGGCGTGACGGATTTTGCCGCGCGCTTTTTCCCTGCACTCTTCGCTGCGGTGGGGCTCGTCATGACCTACGCCTTTGCGCGGCGGCTCTACGATGAGCGAACGGCGTTCTGGGCGGCGATCATCCTCGGGACGGGTGTGCTCTACTCCTTTTTGGCAAAGCTGATCCTCACGGATATGAGCCTCTTTGTGTTTTTCAGCGGAACGCTTGCCGCCTTTTTCATCGGCTACTACGAGCGGGAGCAAAAATATTTCTACATCGCATATGCGTGTGCGGGACTCGCCGTGCTGACGAAGGGGCCGATCGGCCTCCTCCTGCCGGGGCTTGTGATCCTCGTCTTCCTCGCGCTCGCACGCGATCTCTCCGCGCTCCGGCGTATGTGCATCCCGACGGGGCTGCTCGTCTTTGCGGCGGTGTGCGCGCCGTGGTACATCTATATGTATTTTGCGCACGGGGCGGATTTTGTGAACACCTTCCTCGGGATTCACAATGTCCTGCGTGCGACGGTGTCCGAGCATGCGCAGTGGGATGTCTGGTATTTCTACCTCGGCGTCTACTTCATCGGGATGTTCCCGTGGAGCTTTGCTCTGCCGCTCGCGCTCTATCGTGCGTGGCGGATTCGCCCTGACATCGACGTGCGCACGCTCTTCTTGCTTGTCTGGGCGATTGTTGTACCTGTGTTCTTCCAGTTCATGGCGACGAAGTACCCGACGTACAGCTTCCCCGCGTTTCTGCCGACGGCGATTCTGACGGCACGTCTCCTCGCGAAGAATCCGCGCGTGCTGAAAGTGGGGGCGATCCTCGGCATGGGGCTCTATCTCGCCGTCGTCTTTGTTGTGACGAACTACTCCGAGCGCGATGGGCATTTCAGCGGGAAGAGTGCGGCGGCGATCCTTTCGCAGACGATGAAGCAGGACGATCTGCTCGTCTGTTATGGTGACTATACGGCAACCGTGCCCTACTATACGGGGCACACGATGTATGCGCTTGCCTCGCGCGAGGAGATTGCGGCGCGTGCACCGAAGGAGATGAGCTGGAACAGCAAGAATGTCATGCCATTCCTGCCGATCGACGAGCTGCCGCGCGATCGGACGGTGTATCTCGTGGTGGAGCGCCATGCGTTCGACGCATTTGAGCAGAATCTTGCGGCGCAGGGCTGGGAAGAGCTCGGCGCACTGCCGCACGAGGGGCGGACGAAACTGCGTCTCTATCGACGGGCGGTGCAGCCGTGAGGAGTTCTTTTTTCTTCTTGAATGAACGTCTGGAATGGTGTATGATAAAAAGGTGTTTTGGAGAGTTTTATCGGAAAGAGGGAGTGTTATGATGAACGTCAGCAAACTTGGTCTTGTGGCAGCAGCGTTTGCCGCCTCGTCCATGCTCGTTGCGGGCTGCAGCGGAAAGACGGCGGAGCGCGCACCGGGACCCGGCGCACTGCAGGGACCCCGTGATACACAGGATGTCATCACGAAGGAGAATTTCGACAGCCTTCGCCCAGATCTGACCCTCAGCGATATGGAGGGGATGTACGGCAAGGCGACTTTCGTCCAGCAGAGCATTGTAGACGGTGTCTACAGTTCCACCTATCGCTTTCAGGATGGGCCAAAGACCGTGGATGTGACCTTTACGCATGAGAACTGGCTGAACCATCCGCTGAGTTGCCCAAAAATCACGGATATGGAGTTTTCGGAGATGCCGATGGTTGCATATCGTGCGACAAAATAATATTGAACTGTGCGGCGCTCTTTGCTATAATAGGAGCGTTCGGTTGATTGGTTAACCGACAGATCTGGTCAGAAAAGGAGATTATATTCATGATCAAATTGCAGCAGAAGCAGGTTAAGATTATCAGCATCCTCATTGCCGTCGTTTTCGTCGGCTCGGTGGTTGCACTCGCGCTTACGCAGAGTGGCTCGGGCATCGCCTCGGCAGCAACTTCCTCCGTCGGCGTTGTGGACTATCGCCAGGTCGGCAGCCAGCATCCGCAGCTTGCAGCGGCGAATGCCGAGATGCAGAAGGCGTCGCAGGAGGCACAGGCTGATTTCGAATCGAAGTCTGCGAACATGAACGATCAGGAGAAGGCAGACTACTATCAGCAGACGATGGAGCGTCTCCAGCAGAAGAACGAGGAACTGATGGAGCCCATCGAGAAGAGCATTCAGGACGCAGTCAAGAGCGTTGCTGAGAAGAAGGGGCTCTCCGTCGTCATTGAGAAGGGCGCGGTCGTTTACGGCGGTCAGGACATCACGCAGGATGTCGTGAAGCAGCTGAGCAAGTAATTTGCAGGGAATGTGCATATGTACCGGGCAGAACTCTGCTCGGTATATTTTTATAGAGGGATAAATCCAAGGAGGTGTGCCGTGGAAAAGCTATGGCAGACAAAACGCAGGGAGATCCTTGCGGGTGCAGCATGCCTCCTCGTCCTCTTCGCAGTCTTCCTCCTTATGCCGGAGCGTGACGTGCCGACAGAGGAGAGCGAGATCGGCACCGTGCGGATTGCAGAGGTGCTTGCAGCGCATCCCTCCTATGAGCGCCTCAAGGCGCTGCGTGCCGAGGAGCGGACGCTCACGCTGCTGCTGCGCGATCTGCCGAAGACGCCTGAGATCAAGCCGCCCGAGACCGACCCTGCGCCGTTTGAGGATTCTGTCTGGCAGAAGAATGCACAGGTCGTTATCTCGACACGCGTGGAGCTCGAGCGTGAGCAGAAGCGATTGGCGGAGGTCTACCGCAAGCAGACGCAGGCAGACTATGAGGCGCGCAAGAAGGCGATTGACGACGAGTATCTGAACGCCATTCTGAACATCAACCTGAAGATTGACAATCAGCGTGCCATGCATGGCCCGCAGGTCTCGGAGGAGGAGCTTGCCCGCGAACGCGCCATGTGGGAGGGGCAGCGCGCGCTGCTGAAGGATGAGCGCGGCATGCGCCAGCGTGAGCTCTACCGCCAGTGGGAGGCGGAGATCAACGCACGTGTTGCCGCACGCATCGAGCCGCAGCAAGCGGCGTGGACAAAGCGCGCGCAGGAGACTGTGGATGCGCAGAAGGCAGAGGCGGAGCGCATGAAAAAAGAGGTGCAGGAGCGCAGCGCACAGGAGATGGAGAGAGCGCGCGCCGCGCAGGAGGGGAAATCCACTGTCTCTGCGCGTGCCATGCGGCTTGCTGCCGTACGTGCGGAGGCAGATGCGCTTGAGGCGGAGATCATGCGCGATGTGCGCAGCCGCGCCGCAAAGCTCGCCCTGCAGCATCAGCTTTCGCTCATCCTTGCCTCACCTGAGGCGGATGCGATGATGCTGCTGCCCTCCGACGATCTCTTTGCTGTGCGCCGCTATGCGCCGCTCATCAGCACTGCCGCCGTCGATCTGACGGCAGAGATGGTGCGCGAGATGGAGCGCATTGAGCCTACTGCGGCACAATGAAACGCCCCTTTTAAGGAAAGGACTAATTTACAGATGAAGTATATCAGCAAGGCGGCTGCCGCCGTCCTTCTTACCGCGAGTATGTTTGCTGCCGGCTGCGGTCAGGTTCATATCGGGACGATGGATCGCGAACGCGTGCACACGGAGGCACCCCAGATCAAGGCAGTCATCGCCGAGGCGAATGAGAAGCTCATGGAGGCACAGCAGGAGGCGCAGACGAAGTTCGAGGCGAACCCGAACATGACTGCCGAGGAGGCGCAGCAGCTCCAGATGGAGACGCAGCGCAAGATGGCGGGGCTCAACCAGATGTATATGATCCAGTACGAGCAGAAGCTGAATGTCGCCGTACAGGATATTGCCAAAGAAAAGGAACTGGACATTGTCCTGGACGCAGGCTCTGAGAAAGCGCCGACGGTCTTCACGGGCGGTGTGGACATCACCGACGATGTGATTGGCAAACTCCAATAAAGGAGCATGAGCATGGAAAAGACAGTCAATGAGCTCGCGGCGCTCGTCGGCGGCGCGGTCAGCGGTGACGGAACGCGCGTGATCCGCAGCCTCGCCGCGCTCGATGAGGCGGGGGCGGACGATCTCGCCTTTGCCGTTCCGCCGCATATCGACGCGGCACGCGCGGGCGCAAAGGCGGGCGCACTCCTCCTGCCGACGGGAACGGAGGGCTTTTCGTGCCCTGTGATCTTTGTTGCGGAGCCAAAGGCGGCATTTGCAAAGCTGCTGACGATCTTTACCCCGCCCATCGAGCACGCCGTCGGTGTCAGTGACGAGGCGTACATCGGTGCGGACGTGCAGATCGGGGAGGGCGTGACCATCCTGCCCTTTGCCTACGTCGACGACCATGCCGTCCTCGGTGCGGGCGTGACGGTCTATCCCCATGCCTATGTCGGGCAGTACTCCGTGATCGGCGACCATACGGTCATCTATCCGAGTGCAACCGTGCGCGAGCACTGCCGCATCGGGGCGCGCTGCACGATTCACAGCGGTGCGGTCATCGGCGCGGACGGCTTCGGCTTTACGACTGAGGCGGGCGTGCATACGAAGGTGCCGCAGGTCGGCGGCGTCGTCATTGAGGACGATGTGGAGATTGGCGCGCACGTCGGCATCGACCGCGCGACCCTTGGTGCAACCGTCATCGGCAAGGGCACGAAGATCGACAACCTCGTGCACATCGGGCACAACTGCAACATCGGCGCGAACTGCCTTATCGTCGCGCAGACGGGCATCTCCGGCTCGACGAAGGTCGGGCACAATGTCACCTTTGGCGGGCAGGTCGGCACGGTCGGGCACATCAATATCGGTGCGAACTCGGTTTACGCCGCGCGCTCGGGCATCATCGGTGACATGCCCGAGGGCGTCTTCTGTGCGGGATTCCCCGTGCAGCCGCATGCGGAATGGCTGCGCGTACAGGCGGCAATCCGCCGTCTGCCCGAGATGGTGAAGAAGATCAAGTCCCTCGAAAAGGAGCTCGAGGGGCTGCGCGGGAACGACTGAGATGTTCTCCTACTATGCGATGAAGGTTCTCAGCCGCCTCATCTGTCTGCTGCCGCACGGCGTCGCGATGGCGCTCGGGGAGGGGCTGGCGCGGCTCGCGTGGATCTTCGTCCCCGCGAAGCGCAAGCGGCTTGCACGCACGCAGGTTATGAACTGTCTCCATGTTCCCGAGGCGGAGGCGGAGCGCATCGCACGCGCGAGCAGTCTGCGCTTCGGTCCGATGTTGATGGAGGTGCTGCGCTTTCCTGTCATAAAGCCACGCATGAGCGAATACGTTACGATGACGGGCGCGGTTGACGCGCTGCACGCAGCAGCTGCAGCGGGCAAGGGAGCGATCTTTGCCACCTCGCACAGCGGCAACTGGGAGCTGATGGGCGGGGCGTTCGCCTGTGCGGGGCTTCCCGTTGTCGGCGTGGCAAAGAAGCAGAGCGCTCAGGGCATGGATCGCTTCATCAACGAGTACCGTGCGCTCGTCGGCATGCACATTACCTATCAGACGGGCGTGCGTGAGATGTTCCGCATGATCGATGCGGGGTGGATCATCGGGCTCATCAGCGATCAGGATCCAAGTCTGCGCGACGGCGTCATTGTCGACTTCTTCGGACAGCGGACGAATGCGTTCACGGGAGCGGCGGCGATTGCGCGCCGCTGTGGGGTGCCGATCTTTCCCGTCTTTATCCATCGCGAGCCGAATGGGCATCACATCCTCACAGTCGACCCGCCCATCATGGTCGAGAAGACCGATGACCGCGCGGCGGATGTCTTGCGCGTGACGCAGAGAATTAACACGCGCATTGAGGAATGGATACGGATCTATCCCGAGGAGTGGTTCTGGCTGCATGACCGTTGGAAATCCCTGCGGGAGGAATAATAAGCGCCTGCACCGACAAAAATACGTCGGCGCAGGCGCTTTTTTCTTGCAGTTTTCCAATAATGTGCTGAAACGCACGGTGAAAACCCCGAAGCTGTATCTCTACTACTATCGGGATAAGGATGCGAAGGAAATCGATCTGATTGTAGAGCGGGACGGTCGGCTGCATCCGATTGAGATCAAGAAAACGGCTGCACCGGAGAAGAAAATGATTCGATCTTTTTCTGTGATCGAAAGGGCGCCGCTGCTGCGCGGGACAGGTGCGATCCTCTGCCTCACAGAGCGATTGGGCGCGTTTGATCGGGAGAATCTGATCGTACCGATCACGCTCATTTGATAGAAAAACGGCATACGAGCTTAGGAGCCCTAACTCGTATGCCGTTTTGTATGTCGCCGTCAATCGTAGCGCATCAGGGAGTCGACGGTGACGGTGCCCGTCTGCGTGGCGGGCGATGCTTTTTGCTGCGGAGCTGTGCTGTCCGTATGGGGGAGTTCCGCGCGTGCAGCGATGCCGGAGAGGATCGCGCTCGCTGCGGGGGCATTTCCGTCGGATTTCTCTGTGGATGCATTCGGCGTGTCCAGCGGTATGAGCGCAACCTCCAAGGTATCGCCTGTACGGATGGGACTCGTGAAGTCCGCCTTCACACCGTTCACAAGGATGGTGAAGGTGACACGGCTTGTTGTAGGCGGCGGCGTAAAGCCGACGGCGAGGAGTGCCTCGCTGACGTTCGCGCTGCCCGTGCCCTTCTGATAGGCGATGACAGCGCCATCCTCGACGACGGTGCCGGGCGATGCCTCACGTCCGTTGATGGTGAGGGAGAATCCCGAGGCGGGCACATTGTGCTCCCGTCCCTCGTAGGTAATTGTTGCATAGGACGAGGCGGTGGAGAGATTGAGCACGGATTCGACGGTCGGAATCGCAGTCTCCTCGTACTCAATGACATCGCCCTCATGCAGCATGGTCGAGAGGGGGGCGGTCGCATCGTTCAGCGCGATCTTGGGCAGGGTGGAGAAGCGGCGTGCCTCGCCGTTCAGCGTGTAGGCAATGCGCCGCCCCGTGGGCGGGAGATGCGCGGCGCGCAGCACCTCGCCGAGGGTGCGCTCACGCCGCGAGACAATCACATCGCCGTCGCGCAGGATGGGATCGCCCTCGGGAACGCTTTCGTTGACAAGGATGCTCGCGGTGACGGGGGTTTCCTCTCCGTTGAGGAATACCGTGTAGCTGTCGAGTGTGCCGATGACCTCGCTGAGGCGCACCGCGGGCTGGGTGCCGTTCTCGCCCGCGACGAGCTTGATGCGGCAGTCGTCGTGAATGGGGGAGTCGAGGCTCGCGCTTTTGCCGTCAATCGTGATCTGCGCGAGTGTGCCCATCGTGCCGGGGAAGCTTTTGCGCTCTCCGTTTACGGTAACCATCAGCCCCATGCCGGGACGGCCGTTGTACTTGCGCAGACTGATCCCCGCCGCGAGCAGCGCATCGGAGACGTTCAACTCGCGGAAGTTGAAGAGGCTGTATTCGATGTCGTTGATCCAGACGGCGAGGAAGTGCAGGGTGTTGATGGATGCAATCTTCAAAATGCCGAGCGGCGTGACCGCATCGGGGGCGTGGAGTTCCTCGGGCAGCTCCGCGATCCCGTCCACCTCGTCGGGCTGGCGCACGGCGACGCGTGCCTCGGGGATGCCGAGCGCCGCCGCGACGAGCTCGGGCATCATGGGCGTAAGCGAACCGCCGCCGACGAGCATGACCGCCTGCGGCGCCTCGCCGTTCAGCTCGAGGATCTGTTTTGCAATCTCATTGGCAAGATGTTCGACGCCGGGCTTGATTGCAGCAATGACCTGTTCGGCACTGAGCGAGAGCTTCATGCCGAGAATATCGGTGAAGGAGACATCCTGCCCGTCCGCCGCTTTGCGTTTGATGTCCTCGGCGATGTTGAAGTCGAGGAGATACTCGCGCGAGATTGCCTCCGTGATCTCATCGCCCGCCATCGGCACCATGCCGTAGGCGATGACGGAGCCGCCGCGCGTGATGGCAACGTCGGACGTGCCCGCGCCAATGTCGACGAGGACGAGGTTCAGGTGGCGCATCGTGGGCGGGATGAGGACGTTGATGCCCGCGATCGGCTCGAGGGTGAGTGCACGCATCTCGAGATGGGTCTCGCGCAGCGCGGACTGCATGGAGTCGACGACCTGACGCGGGAGGAAGGTTGCAATGACAGTCGCCTGTGCGTGCCTGCCGCGCTGCCCGATGAGCGTCTTGAGCTCGTTGCCGTCGAGCGTGTAGCGGATCGTGCTGTAGCCGACGCAGTAGTAGCGCGTCGGGTCGTCGACCGTGTGCGAGTGGGCGAGCTTTCGCTGCGCAGCCTGCACGCCGGCAAAGTCGAGGTCGCGCTGCTGCGCGGGCGTGATCGTGCCCGTGATGTCCTGCTCCGCCTCGGCGGTCATCGTGTAGAGCGCGCGTCCTGCGGCGGCGACGGCAGCGCTCTGAAGCGCTCCCGTACGCTCGGTGAGACGGCGCTTGACCTCGCGGATGATGGCGGCGACCTGCGGCACATCGTGAATCTGCCCGTCGAGCATGGCGCGCGTCTTGTGCTCCATGCGCTCGGTGGCGAGGATGTGGAGCAGACCGTCACGCTGCTCGGCGACGATGCCGATGACGCTGCGCGTGCCGATGTCGAGCGCAAAGACGAGCTCTGCGGGGCGCTCGCGGCGCGGCGCAGGATGCGCCGCAGCGGTCTCGCCCTTCTTCGGACGGCCGCGCTTTTTGGCGGCGGTGTCCTCCGCCTCCTCCTGCACGCGCTTTTTCGGGCGGCCGCGTCTCTTTGCGGGCGTGTCTGCGTTTAATTCTTCGTTCGTTTTATCCAGATCCGGCATTTCGATCTCCCTCGCAAACTAACGTATACTAGTTGTATTTATTCGTTTCTTTTCAAAAAAATCCTGCCAAGGAAGAGGTGCACACAAAAAAGGTCAGAACAGAGCCGCCGCTGGGGCAGTTCCACTCTGACCACAAGAGAGGGGTCTGAAATGCCGTATGACTTATATGTCTATACCTGCGTAAAGCAGGTGGGTACCCTAAGTCCGACTACCGCGTCCTCCAAAGGAGTGTCACATTCACCGGAATCAATTCGGATTCCCTGAAAGATCTGTAGGTTAGACATTGCTAAGGCATACGCACACCTAAGGCTCACCTTCTTGTCCATTATGATAGCATAAAAAAAAGTGAGTCGCAAGACTTGACAAATACAGGAATAACAATTTGTTGCAACAATTTGAAATCTGTCTTTTCGGAAAACTTCATCGAAATGTTGGAAGACTCTTTTCCTATGAGAAATCCCGTGCTATAATGATGCATATGAGAATATGGAAAACTCTAATTTCGGGAAAGATGGTGCGATGAGATGGCAAATGTTCGTGATGCAGTGAATGCGGTCATCACCGCAATTATGGCGCAGAAGGATTATCTGACGGCGGTGGATGCCAAGACCGGGGACGGGGATCATGGTCTGAATATGGCGCGCGGATTCACGGCGGCGCGGGAACGTCTGGCGGAACTGCCCGCCGATGCGCCGGTGAAGGATGTGCTCTACCACATCGGACGTGCGTTCATCGAGAACGTCGGCGGTGCGGCAGGTCCTCTGTACGGCATTGGATTCGTGCGTGCAAGCGAGGCGGTGAACGAGCATACGCGGCTCGATGTGCACAGCTTCGAGAAGCTCTTTACGGCGGGGATTGATGCGATCCAGCGGCGCGGACGAGCCGAGCGCGGCGACAAGACGATGCTCGATACGCTCATCCCGATCCGCGACGCATTCCGATCGGAGAATGCGGATGGGCAGATCC
>NZ_CP016201.1:270845-283633 GCF_001683335.1 Selenomonas sp. oral taxon 126 | reverse complement strand
GGGAAGAGCCTGCGTGAGTGCCTTGAGGACGCGCTCAACGAGGGGCGTGCAGGTGCGGAGTACACGAAGACGATTGCGGCGCGAAGAGGGCGTGCGGCACTCATCGGACCGCGCAGTATCGGCATCGAGGATCCGGGCGCGATGAGCTCGCTCATCATGTTCCGCGCACTGTGCAGCTATCTGCGCGGCTGATTTTGGGAATTTTGGAGGAAATACGTTGACAAATACGGAGATTCGCACGCGTTTTGCACCGAGTCCGACGGGATATATGCACATCGGCAATCTGCGCACGGCGCTCTATGCCTATCTGTTTGCACGCGCAAATGATGGGACGTTCATCCTGCGCATCGAGGATACGGATCGCAATCGCTATGTGGCGGATGCGGTGGACTTCATCCGTCGCACGCTCGATGCGGCGGGCATCGTGCCCGATGAGGGACCCGACGACATCGGCGGGGACTACGGCCCCTACGTGCAGAGCGAGCGCATGGAGATCTACAGGAAATATGCGGAGCAGCTCGTGGAGAGCGGTCATGCCTACCGCTGTTTCTGCCACCACACGGAGGAGGCGGAACAGACCGAGGGAGAAAAGTCCTTCGGCGGCTATCCGCGTACGTGTCGTGACCTCAGTGCCGCCGAGGTGGAGGAACATCTCGCGCGCGGCGAGGAGTATGTCATTCGGCAGAAGATGCCGCTCGTCGGTGAGACAACGTTCTACGACGTGCTCCACGGCAATGTCACGATTCCGAATACGGAGCTCGAGGATCAGGTACTCCTGAAACGCGACGGCATGCCGACCTATAATTTTGCAAACGTGATCGACGACCACCTCATGAAGGTGTCGCATATCATTCGCGGCACGGAGTTCATCACCTCGACGCCGAAGCACGTCCTCCTCTACGAGGCGTTCGGCTGGGAGGCGCCCATCTTCGTCCACCTCGCGCCCGTCATGGGACGCGACGATGCGACGGGCAAGACGAGCAAGCTCTCGAAGCGGCACGGTGCGACGAGCTTTGACGATCTCGTGCAGATGGGCTACCCCGCTGAGGCGATTGTGAACTATGTCGCGCTCCTCGGATGGAGTCCGAAGACGACGAATCAGGAAGTCTTCTCGATGGACGAGCTGGTCGAGTCATTCTCGCTCGAGGGGCTGTCGAAGTCGCCCGCCGTCTTTGACTATGACAAGCTCGGCTGGATGAGCGGCGAGTACTTCAAGGCGATGACGGACGAGGAATTTGCCGCAGCAGCGCGTCCCTTTGCGGGAGATCTGCCCGCGCATATCGAGGAGCAGTGGGGGGCGATTGCCGCGCTCCTGCGTACGCGCGTCACGAAGCTCGGCGATGTACGCCCCGCAATCGAATTCCTCATCGAGACGCCGCCGTTCGACGTGCATCTCTACGAGAACAAGCGCAACAAGGTGACACCCGAGGCGGCACGGGAACTTCTGCCCGTCCTCATCGAAATCCTCGCGGCGCTGCCCGCAGAGCGTTGGGAGAACGATCTCCTCTATGCCCTGCTTGAGGAGTGCATCGAGCGCGAGGGCTGGAAGAAGGGCACAGTCATGTGGGTTCTGCGCATTGCAGCGGCAGGACAGGCGGTGACGCCGGGCGGTGCGACCGAGCTCCTGGCCATCCTCGGCAGGGAGGCAGGTCTTGCACGTCTCGAGGCGGCGTTGGCACAGCTTTCTGCATAAAAGAGAACAGTATTTTGAGTGCTGCAAAAAAATTGCTTGCGTTTTGGTAAATTCTATGATATAGTACCTCCTGTTGACATATGTGGCGCCTTCGTCAAGTGGTTAAGACACCGCCCTCTCACGGCGGGTTCATGGGTTCGAATCCCATAGGCGTCACCAAAATCGGCGCCTTCGTCAAGTGGTTAAGACACCGCCCTCTCACGGCGGGTTCATGGGTTCGAATCCCATAGGCGTCACCATCGCAATGAATGGGAGCTGCTGTGCAGCTCCTTTTATATTATAGGGGCGCAGCTTGCTGTGCCTCCGGTGGAGAATGCTATGCTCTTTCTGTCCATGCTCCTCATGGGGGGGATCATTGGTTTTGTCGGAGCAGGCGGTAGCGGTGTCATCATCACGCTGCTCGTCGTTGGCTTTGGCATTCCCATTCATCAGGCGCTCGCCGTCGCGCTCGGCTCAATGGCGTTTACAACGCTCTCGGGTGCAGTCAGTCACTACCGCGAGCGCGAGGTTGTGCCGCTGACGGGTGCAGTCCTTGGCTTGGGGGGGCTTGCCGGAGCGCTGATCGGTGCCGTGCTCTCGAACCATATGGAGGCGCCGAATCTGAGCCTCTTTACAGGCGTGATGCTGCTCTCAAGCGCATGCCTCCTCTATCTGCGCATCTATCAGGCGGAGTGGCTCGGACGGCAGATTCCTGTGCGCGAGGAGCTCCTCACGGGGCGCCGGCTCTATCTCTATGGGCTGCCCGTCGGTTTCGTCTGCGGTGTCTTATCAGGCGCATTCGGCATCGGCTCGGCGGCATATATTCAGATTGCGCTCATGGTTGTCTTTGGCGTGCCACTTCTCCAGGCAATCGGGACGACGATGATGATTATCGTGCCGATCTCGATCAGCGGCGGCATCGGTTACGTTCTCTATGGACAGCTCGATCCGTGGCTCTTTATACAGACACTCGTCGCACTCTCGGTTGGCTCATATTTTGGAGCGAAGCTGACACATCTCGCATCGCTGCCCGTACTGCGCTTCTGGATCGTCGCTCTGCCGACGATCGGCGGTTCGATTATGATACTCTTTCGATAGATCACCGCTTCTGCGGTTTGTTTTGGGGGGAAATCTATGAGAAAGATTGTGGCCGTCCTTGTGCTTTTTGCGATGGCTCTTTTCATCGCCGGCTGTGATGGAGATGCGCATGAAGATCAAAAGGAGCAGGCGAAATACCGCCGTATTACCGCCGATGAGGCGCAGGTGCTCATGCAGCGGGAGCAGGACTATCTGATCCTCGATGTGCGCACACCGGAGGAGTTTGCGGAGGGACATATTCCTCATGCGATCAACATCCCGATGGATGCGTTCGGCGAGGAGGCGCCTCGTGAGCTGCCTGATCGGAATCAGACGATCTTTGTCTACTGCGTCAAGGGGATTCGCAGTATGAATGTCGCAAACCGTCTCGCGCATATGGGATACAAGAACATCGTCGAGATGGGCGGCATTCAGGATTGGCACGGCGATATTGAGAAATAATTCTTTGATTGTGAGGTTTTGTATGAGTAAATTTGTTATGGCTCTTTGTCTGAGTGTACTGACACTGGGGATCTGCGGATGCGGCAGTGCGCAACAGGCAGACACACCGAAGTCCGCCGCTGCGTCCGATGCAAAGGAACAGGGAACGGCATTTCAGCGTGTAAGTTCCGATGAAGCGGCAAAGATGATGACGGCAGAGTCAGGGTATCTGATTGTCGATGTGCGGACGGCGGGCGAATACGCGGGCGGGCATATCCCGAACGCAATCAATGTGCCGAATGAGTCCATCAATACAACGCCGCCGAAGGAACTGCCGGATAAGGGGCAGCGCATCTTCGTCTACTGCCGCAGCGGTGCGCGCAGCCAACAGGCAGCCCAGAAACTCGCCAATATGGGGTATACGAACATCGTCGAGATGGGCGGCATCAAGGATTGGCACGGAGATGTGGTGAAATAATCTCGTACATTCATAGACAACAGCGGGGCAGAAGTCAAAGCGGCTTCTGCTCTTTTTGTATGTCAGAGCAGAATGTCCGGAGTTCCTCGCGGAATATGCTGACAGCGCGCGGGAGGTAGCGCTTTTTCGCACGTGCGAGCACGATCATGCGGCAGGGATCACCCTCTATGGCAGCATAGCAGGGCGGATGCGCGGGCGGTGCGGCGGCGATCAGTGTCTCAGGCAGGACGGCAGTGCCGAGCCCCGCACCCGCAAGGGCGTGCGCTGTGTTCATGCTGCGTGTTTCGAGTGCGATCTCGGGGACGAAGCCCTCGTCCTCGCAGAGCGTAAGGAGCATATCGTGCAGCTTCTGCTCGCGGTGCATCAGGAGGAACGGCGTCTCACGCAGTGCGGCGAGAGGCACTCTTGGCAGAGACGTGCGGTCGCCGGGGACGAGTCCGAGTGCGGTGCATACGGGATGTGCGGGCGGGAGCGCGAGCAGAAGGCGCTCCTCAAAGAGTATGTCATAGTCGAAGCGGCGCTCGTCGATGGGGAGCAGCGAGATCATGCAGTCCATTTCTCCCGCCGCCGCCATCTCTTCGAGGCGCTCCGTCGTATCCTCGCGCAGGTGGAGCGTGATCTTTGGATATTTCGCGCGAAAGGCGGGGAGCATGGGCGCGAGGAGATGTGTGCTTCGGAACTGAGTGAGCCCGACGGTCACATCGCCCGCCGCGCCGCGCACAATGTCGTCCACCTGCTGATGGAAGGATTCATCGAGCGCGATGATGGAGCGTGCCATCTCAAGGTAGCGTCTGCCGACGGCGGTCGGTGTGAGCCGCGTACCGCGATCAAAGAGCGGCGCACCGATCTTCTTTTCCTGCGCAGCGAGAAGCTGTGAGAGCGACGGCTGCGAGACATAGAGTGCCTTTGCTGCGCGCGAGAGCGTGCCCTCCTCGGCGATTTTCAGGATATAGCGAAAATGACGAAATTCCATAACACACCTCGTTATAAGTTTTTTTGTTATATGCTGGATAGAAAAATACGTATTCGACTTATAGTGAAGGATAGCGTATAATTCGAGCTGTGTAAAGGGGGCGTCATTATGACGAAAGTGGAAGCTATCGCGCGCATGACCGACGTGCTTGCAAAATTTGTGGCGTACACGGGCAAGCGGCTGCCGGATGATGTGCGGGCAAAGATCAGAGAGTTGGCGGCAGAGGAGGATGCGCCGCTCGCGAAGTCCATCTATGAGACGATGGAGAAGAATCAGGAACTTGCAATGAAGTTGAACCGTCCGAGCTGCCAGGATACGGGCGCGGCGCAGTTCTTTTTGAAATGCGGGGTGAATTTCCCCTACATGGGCGAGATGGAGGAGGTTCTGCACGCGGCGGTCGTGCAGGCAACGGCAGACGCGCCGCTTCGTCACAACGCCGTGGAGACGTTCGACGAGTACAACACGGGCAAGAATGTCGGCAAGGAGATCCCGTCCGTGTTCTGGGATATCGTCCCGGAGCGTGATGATATCGAGATCCATACCTATATGGCGGGCGGCGGCTGCACACTGCCGGGCAAGGCGATGGTGCTCATGCCGGGCGAGGGCTACGAGGGCGTCACGCGCTTCGTCCTTGATGTCATGACAAGCTACGGGCTGAACGCCTGCCCGCCGCTCCTCGTCGGTGTCGGCGTCGGCACGTCGGTCGAGGTGGCGGCACTGCACTCGAAGAAGGCGCTTATGCGCCCCATCGGCTCGCACAATCCGAACTCGCGCGCCGCACAGATGGAGCAGCTGCTCGAGGACGGCATCAATGCCATCGGACTCGGCCCGCAGGGGCTGATGGGCAAGCACTCCGTACTTGGCGTCAACATCGAGAATAGCGCACGCCATCCGTCTGTGATCGGTGTTGCCGTGAGCGTCGGCTGCTGGTCGCACAGACGCGGGCACATCATCTTTGACAAGAATCTTGACTATAGGATTCTCTCGCATGCGGAGGTGGATTTCTGATGAAAAAGAAAGTGCTGACGACCCCGATTCAGCCCGAGGATATTGCAGATATCAACGTGGGCGACGTGATCTACCTCACAGGCTATCTCACAACCTGCCGCGATGTGGCGCACCGCCGCGTGATCGAGGAGGGGCGAAAGCTCCCCGTCGACGTGAAGGACGGCGCGATTCTCCACGCAGGTCCGATCATCCGCAAGCACGGTGAGGGGGCATACGAGATGGTGACGGTCGGCCCCACGACGAGCATGCGCATGGAGAAATTCGAGGAGGCATTTATCGCAGAGACGGGCGTGCGGCTCATCATCGGCAAGGGCGGCATGAAGGACGGCACGATGCGCGGCTGCCGCGACCACAAGGCACTGCACTGCGTCTTCCCTGCGGGCTGCGCCGTTGTCGCCGCCACGTGCGTCGAGGAGATCGTGGATGCGCACTGGCTCGACCTCGGGATGCCAGAGACGCTTTGGACGTGCAAGGTGAAGGAGTTTGGCCCCCTCATCGTCTCCATCGACACGCACGGGCGCAATCTCTTCGAGGAGAACAAGGTCGTCTTCAACGAGCGCAAAGAAAAGGCGTGTGCAGAAATCTGCAAGCAGGTTGGGTTTATTAAGTGAAGAATTTTATGGTAATACGGTGCATACTCCACGCGAACGCTTAGGTAGAAATTCATGACACAAAAAGAACGCCATTCCCGTCGTGGGAGCGGCGTTCTTTGCGTTAGGGGAAATTTTGGTTAGACTTTTGCAACGGGATCGAGTGCCGTGACTTCGCCCTCGGCGGTCATCTCGACGCTCGTGCCCTCGGGCAGGCCTGTGAAGATCACGAGGCAGGCGTCGGATTTCGCATTCTCCTGGATGTAGGGGATGTCGAACTCCATGAGCTTGTCGCCCTTTTTCACCTGCTGTCCCGACTCGACAAAGACGGTGAAGCCCTTGCCGCCAAGCGCGACCGTGTCTACGCCGATATGGAGCAGATACTCCGTGCCGTCCGCACTCTTCATGCCGATGGCGTGCTTCGTATCGAAGACGAAGACAACCTCGCCGTCGTCGGGTGCAAGAACTTCGCCCTTGCTCGGGTAGATGAAGAAGCCGTCGCCCATCATCTTGCTCGCAAACGCCTCATCGGGTGCCTCCGTGATGGGATGTACCGTGCCCGTCACGGGGCTGTTCAGCGTGCGCTTTGCCGCGTTTGCAGGAGCAGCTGCGGGCGTGTCTGCCGGCTTCTCCTCTGCGGGGGCTGCTGCAGGTGCATCATCCTCCGGCTCAACGTCGGGCGCCGTTTCGAGATAGGTCTCGAGGTTCGACTTGATGACAGCGACCTGCGGCCCGTAGATGACCTGTACGCCCGTGCCCTTGACGATGACACCGACTGCGCCCGTCGCCTTGAGGAGCTTTTCGTTGACGAGTGAGGAGTCCGTCACGGAGCAGCGCAGACGCGTTGCGCAGCAGTCAACGGAGGTGATGTTGCGCTTGCTGCCGAGACCGCGTGCAATCGCCGCGCTCTTTGCGTCAAAGCCCGCATCGCCCGATGCGCCGCCCGCGCCCTCGCGCGCCTTGTAGTCCGCCTTTGTATAGAGCTTCGTCTCCTCGTCGTCGTCCTCGCGGCCCGGCGTCTTGAAGTTGAAGTGCGTAATCATCCAGCGGAAGATGAAGTAGTAGAGGAAGAAGTAGATGACGCCGACGGGGATGACGTACATCCAGCTCGTCTTTGCCTCACCCTGCAGAATACCGAAGATGAAGAAGTCGAGGAGACCGCCCGAGAACGTGAGTCCGACGGCGATGTTGAGCATATGCGCAATCATGTATGCTGCGCCCGCAAGTGCGACCTGCACGGCAAAGAGCGCGGGGGCGACGAAGAGGAAGGAGAACTCGATCGGCTCCGTGATACCCGTGAGCATACAGGTGAGCGCCGCCGAGAGGAGGAGTCCGCCTGCGACCTTCTTCTTTTCGGGACGCGCGCAGTGATACATCGCGAGCGCCGCGCCCGGCAGACCGAAGATCATGAAGATGAACTCGCCCGAGAAGTAGCGTGTCGCATCCGCGCTGAAATGCGCGACATTCGGCGAGGCGAGCTGTGCGAAGAAGATGTTCTGACCGCCCTGGATGAGCTGGCCGTCGATCATCATCGAGCCGCCGACGCCCGTCTGCCAGAACGGCAGGTAGAAGACGTGGTGCAGGCCGAAGGGGATGAGCGCACGCTTGATAATACCGAAGATCAGCGTGCCAATGTAGCCCGTGCCCGTAACGAGGCTGCCGAGCGCGAAGATGCCCTGCTGCGCGAGCGGCCAGACGAAGTACATCAGGATCCCGACGAAGAGAAAGACAATCGTCGAGATGATCGGAACGAAGCGCGAACCGCCGAAGAAGGAGAGTGCATTTGGCAGGACGATCTTGTGATACTTGTTGTGCAGCCATGCGACGCCGATGCCGACGATGATACCGCCGAAGACGCCCATCTGGAACGACATGATGCCGCAGGAGGCGGCAATCGTGCCCTCGAGCACGTGCGGCGCAATCGAGCCGTCCGGCAGGATCTGTCCGCCGAGCTTCAGCATCGCGTTGCACGCCGTGTGCATGACGAAGAAGGCGATCATCGCGGAGAGTGCCGCGACCTCCTTCTCTGCCTTTGCCATGCCGATCGCGACGCCGACCGCGAAGATGATCGGCAGATTGCCGAAGATCGTGCTGCCCGCGCTCGCCATGATCGAGAGCAGCGAGTGCAGTGCCGTGCCCGCGCCGAGCACGCCGCCGAGACCGTACGTCTCAATCGTCGTGGGGTTGGTGAACGACGCGCCGATGCCGAGCAGGATACCTGCAATCGGCAGAATCGCGACGGGCAGCATGAAGCTGCGCCCAACCCGCTGGAGCACACTAAAGATTTCATCTTTCATATCTGTGACCCCTTTCCCTCCGCATCCATCCGATGTACGCCCTCCCCTTTGGGCATACAAACAAAAAGGCATCCGGATGGTGAAGCTCCATGATGATGCCTGTATGCGATGAAATGCGGAAAATATAAAATCATACATAATGATTATACCGTAGATGGGGAAGGTCTGTAAAGGAGAAGTTTGCAAGGGGGCGCGCGAAGCAATATCGCGTTGTAATTCTCTGCGGATTTTCCTGACAGAAAATTAATTTATGGCAGGAAAATCCGCGGGGGGGGAATAATATCTATGTATAGAAAACAGCGAATGAGGCAATACTTCGCTGTACCTCGATTCCATGGAAAAAATTGAAAGGTATCCTTACGGATGATGCGCCGCAGGCGGGGGAGGCGGAGAAGCTCGCCGAGCTGCGTGCTCTGGGCAAGAGTGTTCTCGGTCTCGTCAATGTAAAATTAGCGCTGAATATGGATCGCCGTGCGCTGGCATTGCGTGGTCTCCGTGAGTGCCTTGCCGATACAGGTCGCCTCGATGCAATCTGTACGCAGTTCCGCGCCTATGCGGAAAAGCATCAGCAGGACTGGGCTGGCATTCCCTTCATCTATACGCATCTGCGTGCGGCATTTCTCGGACAGGAGAGCCGGCTGAATGATGCAGAGCTGTACGAGGCGAGCAATTTTGCCGCTGTGGAGGAGTATATCCTGTCGAAGGTGCGGCAGGACGGCGCATTCCTGCGCATCAAGACCTTTGTGGACTGCGTGGTAAAACCAATGCAGGAGCATATGGAGCGGCTGCTGGGCAACAGCTCCGTGAATGCACAGGATGGCATGATCCACCGTCGGAAATGGCATGAACTTGACGATTGGCGGGAGGCGTTCTTCTCACGCGTCAAGGAGGCATATGCTGATTTTTCTGCACGGCTGTGGTCTGACATCACGGGCGGCATCGAGGACTTTGTCGAGGATCACTATGAGGGCGATATTTCGGCGAAGTGGAACTACTATATGAAGCAGCACCTTCAGCTGGAGCAGAAACGCAGGGCATTTCTCGAAGATATCTCACGGCAGTGCGAGCGGAAGCAGCGGGAGCTGCTCGACGATCTGCGCTTCGAGCAGCAGTTCTCCGGGCAGATCCGACTGGGGTATCAGATGTCGATAGGGGATGTATCCGACACGAAGACGTGGCTGCAGATCGGAGCGGGGGCTCTCGTGCTGGCAAATCCCATTGTAGGCATCGCCGCCGGCCTTCTTGTTTCCATCTTCGGCGACAGCAAGGAGGAGAAGATACGCAAGCAGAAGATCGAGATCCGGGACAAGCTGAAGAAGCAGATGGATCCGATACACGATCAGATCATGGATCAGGTCAGAGATAAGGTCAATGAGGTCATCGAGGCACGCATCGACGGACTGGGTGATGTTCTCGTCTCGGCAGACGAGCGGCTTCTCGCCCTCGCGCATGAGGAGGCGCGTGCAGCCGGGCGGATCCAGACGGAGCTGCGCCGTCTCAATATGGAGCTGTGGACGGAGGCGGAGCGCTATGCGTCTGTGACGAAGGATATCGAGGTCATGACGATTGCGCGCATTCCGGGGGTTCAGACACTCGTCCTTGCAAAGCGGAAGCCGGGGAAGCGGGATCAGGGTAAGATGGAGGAGATCCTCGGTGCGCCGATCGAGTGCAGCACGGAGACCTTGGCGCAGAACTGCAGACGGCTTGTTCACGGCTATCAGGATGAGGCGTTTGAATATGGAGGAACCAGCCCTTATTACTGCAAGATCCTCGCACAGGAGCGATCAGCCGAGGAGTTGGCAAAGGACGCAGGCTATCGCCTTGCGCAGCAGCTCTTCTGCACGCCGATCTTTGATGCACAGGAGGTATGGGGATGAATGACTTTGTACTGCACGCATATGCAGAGCGCGCCGAGTCGCTGCTCAGCAGAGTACGGGCGGCATTCGACGCGTTGGAGTTGCCGGCGGATGCACTGCCGGACGATATGCGCCCCGATGACGGTGCGATCAAGCTCGTCTTTGTCGGACAGTACAGCGCGGGCAAATCCAGCATCATCAAGATGCTCTCCGGCATCGACACGGCGATCGGTGCCGGCATTACGACGGGGGCGGCGAAGGCGTTCGACTGGAACGGCATGGAGATCATCGACACGCCCGGCATCCATACGGGGCTGCGCGAGGATCACGATGATATTACGTATGCTGAGATCGGTCAGGCGGCGCTCCTCGTCTTCGTCGTGACAGGCGAGGGGTTCAACGCACAGATCGGCGCGCATTTCCGCAAGCTCGCCGTCGAGCAGAAGCGCGGCGGGAGCATGGTGCTCGTCGTCAACAAGATGGATCGTGCGCCGGAGGGTAACTCTGCGGCGCAGCAGACAATTATCCGCGACGATATGCGCAAGGTCATTGCGCCCTACAGCCCCGAGGAGCTCTATATGAGCTTCCTCGCAACAAAATACTACGAGATGTCCTGCGATGAAGAGGAGAGCGAGCTGCGGCAGGAGCTCCTCGAAGAGAGCGGACACGACGCATTCATCGAGAACTTGAACGCCTTTGTGGCGGCAAAAGGCGTTGCCGCCCGTCTGCTGAAACCGCTCCGTGCACTTGAAAATGCGATGATGAAGGCGGGGGATCTCCCCGAGGAGGATCAGGCAGCATACGAGGGGAATCAGGAGATTGCAAGGCGCAAGCTGCGTGCAATCGACGATGCGGCGCAGGACTGTGAGAGCGAGGTACAGCGGCTCGCCCTGCACTGTCAGTCGGAGATCGCCTCGCTGGGGCGCAGCGTTCTCCGCAAGATCGAAAGTGCCAAGTCGGAGGAGGAGGCAAAGGTCGCGCTGGAAGAGGCACAGGCACAGGCACAGATCCTTGCCGGCAGGGCAGATGCAGAGGTCAATACGGCACTCCTGCAGATGGCGGAGACGCTGGACAAGGAAATGGAAAAGCTGAACGACTCCCCCTTTGTGCGTCAGGTGGTTGAGATCAGCAACCGTGCCGTCACTGTGCGTGAGGGTGAGGGCGGCGGAGGCAGTGTGTCTGTTGGGGATGTGATGCAGCAGGCGGGTAAGCGGCTCGCGGGACACAGCCTGAAGGAGGGCAGTGCGCTCGCCGGCGGCAATCTGATGCCGTGGAATGTTGCGACGGGGAAACTCACGGAGTTCTCGGGATCGGCGATGCACGGCATCGTCAAGACGCTGGGCAAGACGTTCGGCGTCAAGTTCGCGCCGTGGGGGGCCGTCGGCATTGCGCGAGGGGCGGCGGTTCTCGGATCTGTTCTGGGATTTGCCGGAGCACTGTATAACATCTGGAGCGTCTTCAAGGATGGAGAGACGCGCGAGCAGAAGGAGAAGGAGAGCAGGAAGGCGAGGGCGGAGATCCGCAACGCGTTCAGCGAGGGCGCACAGGAGGTCTACAGCGACCTCGTCGCAAGAGCGCGGGAAAAGATCCGGGAGAGCGTGGAACACGATAAGGAAGGTGTCCGCGAGGCGCAGCGGCTGCTGGAGGCACAGCGCACGCTGATGGAGCAGCGCAAGGAGCAGCTGGCGGGGCTTTTGACAGAGACACGGACGCTGATCGAGGAGATTGCGGCATCGCGTGCGTGAGACGGGGAAGTCTGCAGAGTCTGCCACGGGAAACTGTGGCGGACTTTTCCTCATGTGCAGGGATGGTCTGCAATTTGTCTGTGACTCTCTTTGAAAATATGGTATAATGATGCAAAAGAAGTTCATGCACCGAGGCGGGTGATCCGATGGAAAAAGGGCGACAGTATCAGGATTCGCTGTTTCGTATGTATTTCAATGATGAAATGCGGCTGAGGGAACTTGCGGGCGCTCTGCATGGAAAGGCATATGCGGCAGAGGAGCGGCTGGAGATTGTGACGCTTGAGGGGACATTCCTGTCGCAGATCAAGAACGATGTTTCGTTCCTGCTGGCGGGGCGTTATCTCATTTTTCTCGAGCATCAGAGCACGCCGAATGAGAATATGTCCCTGCGTTGCCTCTATTATGTCTGTGAGCAGCTGCGCAAGACGATTGATTCGAAGCAGATTTATATGAATCAGAGAATTACGTTGCCGGTGCCTGAGTTTCATGTGTTCTATACGGGCGGGGTGAATACGCCTGAAGAATACGAGATGAAACTTTCGGATGCATATGCGGAGGCGAGCAATGCGGTCAACCTCGAGCTAAAGGTGTGCGTGCATAACGTCGCCTATGATGAGGCAAAACTTCTGCTTGGCAGGAGCGCCGCAATGC
>NZ_CP016201.1:269023-270313 GCF_001683335.1 Selenomonas sp. oral taxon 126 | reverse complement strand
GGGACGTTCCTGTCGCAGATCAAGAACGATGTTTCGTTCCTGCTGGCGGGGCGCTATCTCATTTTTCTCGAGCATCAGAGCACGCCGAATGAGAATATGCCCCTGCGCTGCCTCTACTATGTCTGTGAGCAGCTGCGCAAGACGATTGATTCGAAGCAGATTTATATGAATCAGAGAATTACGTTGCCGGTGCCTGAGTTTCATGTGTTCTATACGGGCGGGGTGAATACGCCTGAAGAATACGAGATGAAACTTTCGGATGCATATGCGGAGGCGAGCAATGCGGTCAACCTCGAGCTAAAGGTGTGCGTGCATAACGTCGCCTATGATGAGGCAAAACTTCTGCTTGGCAGGAGCGCCGCAATGCGTGACTACGCGATGTTTATCCAATATGTGAAGGTGAATATGGCGCGTGGAATGGAGCGGGAAGCCGCCATTCGTGAAGCGGTTCGGTATTGTATCGAACACGATGTGATGAAAGATTTCTTGATAGAGCATGAGCGTGAGGTGATTGACATGGTGGCTTTTGAATGGAATCAGAAACTTTTTGAAGAGGCAAAATTTGAGGAGGGGCTTGAGCGCGGTCGCGAGCAAGGGCTTGAGCAGGGGCTCGAGCGCGGTCGCGAGCAAGGTCTTGAGCAGGGGCGTGTTTTCGCTGTCCTTGGAATGCTGAAGGAGAAGCTGCCGCTTGAAATGATTTCGCGTGTGTCGGAGATGTCGGTCGAAAAAATTCGTGAGATTGGACGCATGCACAGCTTGCTCTAGGGAATCGCTGATGAAATGAAGTCTGTCGGCTTGGCGTGGATTTTTGTCCGATTGAGGAGGCAAAAAGGACGCATAGCAGAGACTATGTGGAGGATTCGTAGGCATTGAGCGGGCAAAAAGATGCGCTAAGATGACGGTGTTGAATTTATTAGTGCTTCCTTAAGGCGGGTGATCCGATGGGAAAAGGACGACAGTATCAGGATTCGCTGTTTCGTATGTATTTCAATGATGAAATGCGGCTGAGGGAACTTGCGGGCGCTCTGCATGGAAAGGCATATGCGGCAGAGGAGAGGCTGGAGATTGTGACGCTTGAGGGGACGTTCCTGTCGCAGATCAAGAACGATGTTTCGTTCCTGCTGGCGGGGCGCTATCTCATTTTTCTCGAGCATCAGAGCACGCCGAATGAGAATATGCCCCTGCGCTGCCTCTACTATGTCTGTGAGCAGCTGCGCAAGACGATTGATTCGAAGCAGATTTATATGAATCAGAGAATTACGTTGCCGGTGCCTGAGTTTCATGTGTTCT
>NZ_CP016201.1:247174-268800 GCF_001683335.1 Selenomonas sp. oral taxon 126 | reverse complement strand
GGGAAAGGCATATGCGGCAGAGGAGAGGCTGGAGATTGTGACGCTTGAGGGGACGTTCCTGTCGCAGATCAAGAACGATGTTTCGTTCCTGCTGGCGGGGCGCTATCTCATTTTTCTCGAGCATCAGAGCACGCCGAATGAGAATATGCCCCTGCGCTGCCTCTACTATGTCTGTGAGCAGCTGCGCAAGACGATTGATTCGAAGCAGATTTATATGAATCAGAGAATTACGTTGCCGGTGCCTGAGTTTCATGTGTTCTACACGGGCGGGGTGAATACGCCGGAAGAATACGAGATGAAACTTTCGGATGCATATGCGGAGGCGAGCAATGCGGTCAACCTCGAGCTAAAGGTGTGCGTGCATAACGTCGCCTATGATGAGGCAAAACTTCTGCTTGGCAGGAGCGCCGCAATGCGTGACTATGCGATGTTTATCCAATATGTGAAGGTGAATATGGCGCGTGGAATGGAGCGGGAAGCCGCCATTCGTGAAGCTGTTCGGTATTGTATTGAACACGATGTGATGAAAGATTTCTTGATAGAGCATGAGCGTGAGGTGATTGACATGGTGGCTTTTGAATGGAATCAGAAACTTTTTGAAGAGGCAAAATTTGAGGAGGGGCTTGAGCGCGGACGAGAGCAAGGTCTTGAGCAAGGTCTTGAGCGCGGACGAGAGCAAGGTCTTGAGCAGGGGCTCGAGCGCGGACTTGAACAGGGACGCATGTCTGCCGTCCTTGGAATGCTGAAGGAAAAGCTGCCGCTCGAAATGATTTCGCGTGTGTCGGAGATGTCGGTCGAAAAAATTCGTGAGATTGGACGCATGCACAGCTTGCTCTAATTCGTTGGCTTATGGTATAATATGAGTGCAACTGTGTAGCAAACTAGAGGAGAGTGCGCACATATGAGAGGTGCGGAGGCGGTCTTGGCGTGTCTGCGTGAGCAGGGTGTGGATACCTTGTTCGGCTACCCCGGCGGGATGATCCTGCCTCTTTATGATGCGCTCTATGCACAGGACGCGATCCGGCAGATTCTCGTGACACACGAGCAGAATGCCGCGCATGCAGCGGACGGCTATGCGCGTGCAACGGGGCGCGTCGGTGTCTGCATCGCAACGTCTGGACCGGGCGCGACGAATCTTGTGACGGGTCTTGCGACGGCGTATATGGACTCGATTCCCGTGGTTGCAATCACGGGTCAGGTTGACATTGCCATGCTCGGACGCGACGCCTTTCAGGAGACGGACATCCTCGACGTGACGATGCCTGTGACAAAGCACAACTATAAGATCAAGAATGTTGCTGATCTCGTGCCGACGATCCGTCAGGCGTTCGACCTTGCACGCAGCGGGCGGCCGGGTCCCGTGCTCATCGATGTGCCGCGCAATCTCTTTTTCGAGGAGGTTTCCTATACCGCGCAGGAGCCGCAGATACGTACACCGGGGAAGCCCGACGCGGACTTTATCATCTGTGCAGCGGAGGCGGCGGCGGAGATCGTAGTCGCAGAACGCCCCCTCGTGATCGTGGGCGGCGGTGTGATCTCGGCGGGCACCTCGGCAGAGGTGACGGCGTTCATCGAAAAATACCATCTGCCTGTCGTGCATACGCTCATGGGCATGGGAGCGGTGCCGAGCACGCATCCGCAGATGCTCGGCTTCGCGGGGATGCACGGGGAAAAGGCTGCGAACTACGCCATTGGCGCCGCCGATCTCGTCATTGCCATCGGCAGCCGCTTTGCCGACCGCCAGACGGGCAATCTCAGCAAGTATACGGCGAATCGCAAGTTCATCCACATCGACATCGACCCTGCTGAGATCGACAAGAACGTCGGCAGCAGCCTCGGTCTTGCGGGCGATATGCGGACAATTCTGAAGCTGCTCATGCGTCAGGCACCGAAGGGGGATCTCTCCGCTTGGTGGGAGCAGATCCGCGCGTGGCAGGAGGAATATGACTACGACTACCATGTCGGTCGCCTGACCGTGCCGTGGGCACTGCATCAGGTCGCGCAGAATACGCGTGGCAAGGCATACGCCTATGCGACGGATGTGGGGCAGCACCAGATGTGGGCGGCGCTCCATCTGCGCGTCGAGGAGCCGCGGACGTGGCTGACCTCGGGTGGTCTCGGTACGATGGGCTACGGACTGCCCGCCGCAATGGGCGCGCAGCTCGCGTGGGGTGACAGCCGCCGCGTGATCCACATCGCGGGTGACGGCGGTATCAAGATGACGGGCAACGAGTATTACACAATCGCGCGTCTGGGTCTCCCTGTTCTCTCAATCATTGTCAACAACTGCGGGCTCGGCATGATCCGTCAGTTGCAGAAGGTGCTCTATGACGAGCGCTACATCGCATGCGAGCTCGATTATGAGATGGACTACGTGAAATACGTGGAGAGCTTTGGCATCAAGGCAGTGCGCGTCTCTACGCAGGAGGAGTTTGCGGCGGCGCTGAAAAATGCGCTCGAGGACGCTGCGCACCCGCGTGTCATCGTGATGGATGTGTGGCGCAGTTTCGTGGAGCCGATGACGAAGGGCGGTGCGCGCATCGATGAGTTTGTGGATTTCAAGTAGACGGCGCAGTTCTCTGCGCCCGCTTGTGCGGTGTCAGCGCGGCTTTTCGTTGCTCTCGACGCTGCTCGCTGTGATGATCCTCGCGGTGATCCTGTCGATTGCCGTGCCGCGCTTCACATCTGCCATTGTGACGGCGAATACGGTGAAGGTGCAGGCGGATCTCACGACACTCGATACGGCGATCGTGCTCTATCAGACGGCGAAGGGGCGGAACCCGAAAAACATCAAGGATCTGGCAGAGTATGTGACAGATCTGGATAATCTCAAGCCTCCTTCGGGCAAGGTGCGGATTGGAGATAAAGAGGAATCCATGGAGAACAAGTCCTATGCGATAGAGGACAAGGGAAAAGGCTTGCGCGCGACATGCGATGGAAAAACCGCAGAGGAGTTTCGTGCGAAGGAGTAAGCGCAGAACGGAGGCGGGGATATGCAGGAGGAGGCACAGGCGCTTTTTCCTGCGCGCAATGCCCTTGTGCCGCTCACTGCTCTTTGGCTGCTCGCCCTCGTCGGCATTTTCGCTCTCGTCGGCATAACGCTGCGCAGCCTCTGCGGTGTCATCTTTGCGGCGGTGCTCCTCTGGCTTTCCTTCCTCGATCTCAGGGACGGCATGCTCTATGATGTGATTACCCTGCCGTTTGGGGCAGCGGGGCTCGTACTTTCTCTGATGGGGGCTTTGACGCCTGTCGGGAATGCACTCATTGGCGGGACGCTTTGCGGCGTCTTATTTTATTGCCTGTATATTGCCGCGCGCGGTGGTCTTGGCGGCGGCGATGTAAAACTTGCTGCGGCACTCGGCATCTGGCTCGGCTGGGAGGCGGCTCTGATCGCCGTCTGGATCGCCTTTATCCTCGGCGGCATTGCGGCAATCCTCCTCCTTGTGACGGGGCGAAAAAAGCGCCGCGACGGGATTCCCTTTGGCCCCTTCCTTGCGGTCGGCGGCTATGTCGCCTTTGTCGCGGGCGCGCAGCTCTGGCAGCTCTATTGGGGGATCGCTCGGTGAGGTGCGCCGGCATGCGGGGCATCATGCTCCTGGAGCTCCTCGTTGTCCTCTCTATTCTCGGCATTGTGTGCGCGGCGGCGCTTCCTGCGGCACGCACGTTTTATGCCCGTGCTGCGGTGGAATACGAGGCAATGCATCTCATTGCCGAAATTCGGCGCGTGCAGGCTCTCAGCCGTGTGACAGCGATGGAGCTCTATATGCTTGAGGGCAGGCGCTCTTGGAAACGCGATCCGCGTCTTGAAATTTACACCGACGGCTATGCGCTGCATCGCCCGTTTGATGGAACTGTTCGTGTGCATGAGCCGCTGCCGCTCGTGCGATTCGAGCAGGAGACGGCGCATGGAAAGCGCGTGGCGTTTGACCGCAACGGCGACATTGCGTGGGAGTGGAGCCGCAATATGAAGATTCGGGTCTATGCTGTGGGCTATGAGCAGGATGCGCTCCGCGTTGTGATTGACCAGGCGGCGCGAATCCGCCTGCACCGAGGAGCAACGAATGTCGACGAGGAGGAATAGGGCGGAGGCAGGCTGGATTCTCATCGAGACCGTTGTGCTCGGGATCATTGTGCTCGCTACTGCAGCTGCACTCGCCCTCTTTGCGCGGACAGCATTGCTGGAGGAGCGTGCTGCCGAACGCATGGAGGCAGCGTTCGCCGCACGCGCGCAGCTCTCGATGATGGAGGCGGAGCTGGATCAGGGAATACCGCCGCTGTCCGGGCAGACAGAGGTTAGCTCGAATGATCGGGTCTATCAGGTCGAGACATCTGTTGTGCATCAGCATGAGTTCTACGATGTGCATCTGCGGATTTCATGGGAGCATTTGGGGCATGAGGAGCAGGCGGACTTT
Organism: Selenomonas sp. oral taxon 126; assembly: GCF_001683335.1. Taxonomy (GTDB): domain Bacteria; phylum Bacillota; class Negativicutes; order Selenomonadales; family Selenomonadaceae; genus Centipeda. Next base: position 264,388 of record NZ_CP016201.1, on the reverse strand, counting down.
GTGCGGAGGATGAGGCATCATGGTTCAGCGGTGCACAGTCCCTGAGAGGTGCGCGGACGCACGGGGCTTTCTGTTGATGGAGTATGCTGTCAGCATGTCGATCTGCCTGCTTTTGCTGAGCTTCCTTGCATTTGCACTCGTGTGGTCATGGCGCAGCTATCAGGACGAGGTTGCGGATGCGGAGCTGCGGCAGGAGATGCAGATGGCAGCTGCGCGCATTGTGGAGTCGGCGCTGCTCTCCGATCGCATCGGACAGCGGCAGCGGGGCATTTTTGAAATGCGCCAGAGGACATGGGATCACGAGCCCTTGGATCGCTACTGGCTCACGAAAGGCCGTCTGGTGCACAATGCGGTGACATCTCCCATTACAGGCTCGTTTGGCGGGGCGGGCGTCCATATCGAGGCGTTCTCCGTACGCGAGGATGCGCAGCGCCCGCATCTCTATCACATCGAGATGAGGGGCGTGAGTGTGGTGACGGGGCGAAGCTATAGCCTCGCAACCTCTGTCTACCTGCGGGAGGATATGAGTGGCAAATAGGGATGAACGCGGCACAATCTCTGCCGTCGGGCTCGCTGTACTGACGGTAATTCTTCTGCTTGGGCTGGCCGCTGCTGCATTCATGCGCGGCGGTGCCAATGTGGCGGTGGAATATGAGCGGGAAATGCAGCTGCGCCTTGCCGCCGAGAGCGCGGTGGAGACGGCTGCGGCAAAACTTGAGCAGAATCCCAAAGCATATGGAGATCCCCCTGCGCGGAATCAGCGGAAGAAGATCACGGAGGAGATCGCGAAGGAAAACGTTCCTGTGGGAGCGGATATTGAGCTTCACATCTTCCTCGAGGGACCCGATGCCAGAGAGCCGAAGGACGTGCTGAAGGTTACAGCGGCTGCCATCGATCAGCGTAAGGAGAACCTCCCCGACGGAGAGAAGTGGGAGCGGGCAAAGATCGTTCGTGCACAGATGGAGAAGAAGGGTGAGCATTATGTCTGGCGGCGCTGGTTTTAATCTGCCCTGGCGCACGCGCGAGGCGGTCGGCATCTATCCCGCGCATGAGGGGCTTGCACTCGTGCGTCTGGGCTCTGCGGACGGCGACGGTCGTGCGTGGATGGTGACGGAGTCACGGATGACGGAGACACCCTGCTCAACGCCTTTGGATGCTGCGGTGCTCGCCTCCGCTGTCTGTGCCGCGCTGCAGAATGCGGGATGGGAGAAGCTGCCGCTGGCGCTCGCACTCCCCGCCTTTGAAGCGGAGACGGAGGAGCGCACGCTGCCCGTGCTGATCACAGGTGGCGAGCTGCGGGAGGCACTGCTCTGGGATCTGCGTGCAGAGGTGGATGAGATGGGCAAAGAGCTGTCCGATGATGTGCGGCTCCTGTGTATGCCCCTGCAGGAGACGATGCCGCAGCGCTACTGGACGGCGCGCATGGAAGGTGCACGCATCGGAGCGTATTTCTCTGCATTTTCCGCATTGGGGCTTGCGCTGCGCCTGATTACAGTCTGCCCGCCGGAGGACAACCTTCTTGTAGCGGAGATCGAGGCGGCGCGCGATCCGCGTATGCCCTGGGAGGATGAGGGCGCGGGGGATGCGTATGTGCCCGCCGTCTATGCGGGGCTGCTCGTGCGTGCAGGAAAAATGGAGAATCTGTACTGGGCAGCCGAGCGTATTCGCCTGGAGCGGCTGCGCCCCTATGCCGCCGTACTGATTGCCGCAGTTGCAGCGGCCGTCTTTCTCGCCAATGTGGCGGCGGATCTTGCCTCCTGCGCGGCGGCGCGTCAGGCGCGCGATCACGCGGTGGAGGAGCTTGTGCTCAGAGCATCGGAGCGCAGGCAGATGGAGGAATTTGCCGCATTGCGTGCCGATGTGGCGGAGCGGGAGCGGATATTGACGGCGTTTATGGAAGGTGCGTCGCCCGTGCGTGCCCTCCTTGTCCACCTTGGCACGATCACAGCGGACGGCGTGCGGTTGACGAGCGTGCGGGCAGAGCACCATGAGATCAGCATTGAGGGGGAAGCCGTGAACTATGCGGCGCTTGCAGCCTTTATGAGCGAAATGGAGGAGGATCCCTTCTTCTCGGCAATGCTGACCGTTGAACAGGCGGGGGAGGAGCGTGCTGCGCCCGAGGCTCCTGCGCACATTCGATTTACGCTGCGGAGTGATTGGCTGTGAGGATCGTGGAGCGCTTTTCAGAGCGCGAGCGCACCCGGATCGCATTGATCTGGGGCCTGGGGCTGTTTCTCCTCTATACGCTTGTGATTGCCCCCTTTTTTGCAGCGCAGCGCACGGCTGCGGAGGCGGAGCGTGCAGCTGCAGAGGCGTTTCTCGCACGCGTGGAGCTCCACGAGCGGACGCTGATCGCGGAGCCGCAGACGGAGCAGAAGCTGCGCGCGCGGCAGGCGTTTCTCCTGCACGCCCTGCCCGATGAGGAGGAACAGGGCTCGTTCATCCGCACGGTGGAGAGGCTCGCGCGGCAGAACAATGTTGTGCTTGCGCACTTTGCACCGCAGCCTCCCGTACACATGGAGGAGATCGTCGTTCGGTCGATCGAGATCAAAATGCGCGGCAGCTACTTCGATCTGCTTTCATTTTTGCATGCCGTGCAGGAGGCGGAGCCCGGCATTCGTTTCGGTGATTTTTCCGTCACGGCAGATGGGGATGCGTTGGATATTGCCGTCCGCATGGAGACTGCCACGAGTGTGATGAAGAAGAAGCAGGAGTGAGTGTGACACGTCTAATAAATGAAAAAATTTTGCAGGAAAACAAGAGGCTGTATCGAATTTACTTAAGATGGGATAATGACTTTTATTTATTGTGGGGGATTTGAATGGGGCAGCTGCGTTTTGTCACAAGCGGCGAATCGCACGGTGCGGCGCTGACGGCGATTCTCGACGGGATGCCGGCAGGGCTGCGCGTGACGCGCGAGGCGATTGATGTGCAGCTTGCGCGCCGCCAGCAGGGCTACGGACGCGGTGACCGCATGAAGATCGAGACGGATCGCGCCCTCGTGCTCTCGGGGCTGCGTTTCGGGGAGACGCTTGGATCGCCGATCACGCTGCAGGTTGTGAACCGTGATTTTGCGAACTGGACGGAGCGCATGGATGCCTTTGGTGCGCCCGCAGGGCCGAAGGTGACAGCCGTTCGTCCGGGGCATGCAGATCTCTCTGGTGTGCTCAAATACGACCGTCAGGACGCGCGCGACATTCTCGAGCGCTCGAGTGCGCGTGAGACGACGATGCGCGTTGCCGTCGGTGCCGTCTGCCGTCAGCTCCTTGCGGCGCTTGGCGTAACGGTCGCCTCGCATGTGACGGAGATCGGCGGCGTGATGGTCGACAGCGCGAGAGTCCGTGTGGAGGACATCGGCGTGACGAACAGCGGCGATCTGAATGTGTGCGACCCGCAGGCGGAGGAGCGTATGAAGGCGCGCATCGACAAGGCGCAGGCGGCGGGCGATACGCTCGGTGGCGTCTTCGAGGTCGTTGTGCGCGGACTGCCCGCGGGTCTCGGTTCGCATACGCAGTGGGATCGACGCCTTGATGGGCAGCTTGCGGGTGCGGTCATGTCCATTCAGGCGATCAAGGGCGTGGAGATCGGCGCGGGCTTTGCATGTGCGCATCTGCCCGGCAGCGAGATCCACGATGAGCTCTATATGGGGGCGGACGGACGACCCTGCCGCAGGACGAATCGTGCGGGCGGTATCGAGGGCGGCATGACGAACGGGGAGACTCTCATTGTGCGTGCGGCGATGAAGCCCATCCCGACGCTGATGACGCCGCTGAAGACGGTCGACCTTGCAACGGGCAGGGAGGTCTCGGCGAGCAAGGAGCGCAGCGACACCTGCGCCGTGTCTGCTGCCTCCGTGGTCGGCGAGGCGATGGTCTCCTACGTCCTCGCGGATGCCATCTGTACGCAGTTCCATGCGGACTCCATGAGCGATCTCAAGTCCTCACTCGCCGCCTATCGTGCGCGCCTCGAAAGGGTATGGGAGCGCGCATGAAGAACGTCGTACTGATCGGCTTTATGGGCACGGGAAAGACGAGCGTGGGGCGTCTTCTCGCCTCGCGCTTGGGCTGCGCATTTCACGATCTCGACCACAAGATCGAGGAGCGCTGCGGCATGTCCATCCCTGCGATGTTTCGCGAACATGGCGAGCCGTACTTCCGTGCGCGCGAAAAGGAAGCCGTGCGCGCGGCTGCGGGGCGTACGAATCTCGTCATTGCAACGGGCGGCGGTACGGTCAAGGATGCGGAGAATGTCGCCATGCTCCAGCGCAGCGGAATCCTCGTCGCGCTGACTGCCGATGTCGATACGATCCTTCAGCGGACAGCCGCACGCGGTACGCGCCCCGTGCTCGATCATGCGGATGCGGGCGATCGCCGCGCCGCCGTCACGAAGCTGCTCGAGGTGCGCCGCCCCCTCTACGAGGATGCGGACATCACAGTCGACACGGGAGGCCGCTCGCCACTCGAGGTGGCAGAGCACATCATGCAGGCGCTGCGGATATGGAGAAAATGATATGATACGCAGAGTGGCAGTCGAGCTTGGGGAGCGCAGCTATCCCATTGTGATCGGGAATTCCGTTGACGATGAAATGACTGCATTCGTGCGTCAGGCGGGGTACTCCGCACGCGGCATGATCGTCACGGATACAAATGTCGGAGCGCTCCATGCCGGACGGATTGCAGTAGCGCTCGAACGTGCCGGGCTGCATGCAGAGATTGCAGTGATTCCTGCGGGAGAGTCCTCGAAGAGTCTCACACAGGCAGATCGCCTCTTCACGCGCGCGATTGAGCTGGGGCTTGACCGCCGATCGCCGATCATTGCGCTCGGCGGCGGTGTGGTCGGCGACCTCGCCGGCTTTGTCGCAGCGACCTATATGCGCGGCGTGCCATTTATACAGCTGCCGACGAGCCTTCTCGCACAGGTGGACTCGAGTGTCGGCGGCAAGGTCGCCGTCAACCATCCGCTCGGCAAGAATCTCATCGGGGCGTTCTATCAGCCCGATGCGGTCTTTATGGATCTCGATCTGCTCGTGACGCTGCCTGCGCGCGAGATTACGACGGGACTCGGCGAGATCATCAAATACGGCATCATCTGTGATGCCGATTTCTTTGCGTGGCTCGAGGAGCACTCTGCACAGGTACTTGCGCTCGAACCCGCCGCAGCGGCGCACATGATCGCGCGCTCGTGTGAGATCAAGGCGGACGTCGTGCGGCAGGATGAGCGCGAGGGCGGGCTCAGGCGCATCCTGAACTTCGGGCATACGATTGCGCACGCGATCGAGAAGGAGACGGGCTATGTGCGCTATCGCCACGGCGAGGCAGTTGCGATCGGCATGATCGGCGCGGCGAAAATCAGCGAGGCGATGGGACTGCTCCCTACTGCTGACCGCCAGCGCATAGAGCAGCTAATCTGCGCGATGGGGCTGCCGCAGAGAGCTGAGGGCGTGACGGCGAATGCGATGTACGAGGATCTCTTTCACGACAAGAAGACGGTCGGCGGGCGCATTCACTGGGTAGTCGCCGAGGGTATCGGAACGGTTGTCGTACGCGATGATGTTCCCGAGGAGACTGTGCGCAAAATATTATTGGGACTTTCTTCCTAAATACCTTAAGTATACTTCATTTTTCAACGAATAATTTTGAGAGGAGGTGGCGGAAGATGAATCGGAGATATTGCCTGTTTGTGCAGGTCTTTTTGCTTGCGCTGCTTCTGTTCACGGGGCATATCGCTTCCGCTGAGACCTCCGAACTGTCATGGGAGTATTGGGAGACAGATTCGCCGGAGTTCAGCGTCAAGGGAGCGAAGACCGTCCCCGCATTTCCAAAGGATGAGGGACGCTGGCGCCGGTTCAATCCGCAGTTTGGTGTCGCTGTGCCGGAGGGAACGCACCATGTCTGGATTCGCGTCTACATTCCACCGGATACGGGCGTGGATGAGAGCCTCTTTTTCTCCACGACCGATCAGTCGGTGCAGATCTTTCTGGATGGTGTCTCTATCTATCGCTACGGCGATCTTGGGCAGCATAGTTTCCCCGCGCATTCCTATGGGCGCAAGTGGCATCTTGTCGATCTTCCTGCGTGGGCGGTCGGGCGTCAACTCTATTTTCAGGTTCATTCGGACAATATCTGGGTGCTCGGACAGTTTGACCGCGTCCGACTGGATCGAGCCGCACATCAGATCGAGGACGTCTTTCTCTATGACTTCCCGTATGTGAGCGGCATTACGGCGCTCCTCATCTTCATCCTGCTGCTTGGTGTCTACTTCTTTACGGAGAAGGAGCTCCGGGATGTCTATCTGCGTCTGATTGTCGTCCTCGTGGTCTTCTTCGTCTGGATGATCAGCTCGTCGAGTCTCATACTTCTCTGGCTCGACTGGCCTGTGTTCTGGTGGACTCTCGAGCTCATCTCATCCTATCTCATGCCGCTGTCGGCAAATCTGCTGATCTACCGCATCATCGACGATGACTACAAGAAGCGCATTCTGTTGGTCTCCCTCGTATATGGACTCATTCTTGGCATTGGCATCGTGCTTGAAGTGCTGGGGCTGAACGGTCTCTATCTCATGCGCTTCTTCTTCTATATTGCGCTCGCTGTCTGCGGTCTGCTGACAGGCTATTGGCTCTTCGTATGCCATCGGCGCGGCAACAAGCGCTGTCGGCCGCTCCTTGTGGCATTTGGCACGCTCTCGGCGCTTGCGGTTCTCGACGGGCTGTCGTTCCAGTACCGTGTATTCCCGTGGCATACGTACTTTGTTCCCTTTGGTATCTATACGATTGGCTTCTTCATCGTCCAGCTGATCCTGGAGCGCGCCGCACATGAGCGCTATCTTGCAGAGCTCTCGGCGAGCCTCGAAAACGAGGTCAACGTCGTGACCAGACAGATGGAGGTCGATCCACTCACGGGCGCATTCAATCGCAATAAATTCCCTACTGCGACGCGCGACTTCATGCGCATCTCTCTTGAAATCAAGGAACCGTTCGCACTCATCATGTTCGATATCGACCACTTTAAGAACATCAATGACACATACGGACATGATGTCGGCGACGTGGTGCTCGTGGGCTTTGCACAGACGATCAGCGCCTTCCTCGATCGACGTCACATCCTCATCCGCTGGGGCGGAGAGGAGTTTATCCTGCTCTGTCTTCACTACGACGGCGCGCAGGCACTTGCATTCGCCAATACGATTCGTGAGGCGGTCTCCGAGGCACACATCCATCCATCGGATCAGGTGACGTGCAGCGGCGGTGTCGCCATCTGGTACGGCACGGCGGAGGATACGGCGGATCATATGGTGAAGCGCGCGGACACGGCGCTTTATCAGTCGAAGGAGAACGGGCGCAACCGCATCACCTGCGAGCCTGACTGGCAGGAGCATATGCCGCCGCGCCGTCCGCGTCAAAAGGGGGATCCCTGCCCGACGGAGTATCCCGAGGAAAATATGAAGGGAATATGGAGCCTCTGAGAAAATTTTTCTTGCGTCAACGCCCATCTTGTGCTATAGTCACTGGGTATGTGTGTGGATGGTCCGCTGGGCGGCATGAGCCGGCTATGAACGTCCGAGCGAAGGAGGAAAATATATGAATATCATCGAGATCCTTGAGAAGGAGCAGCTCCGCTCCGACATCCCCGCATTTGCACCGGGCGATACGGTTCGCGTCCATGCGCGCATCGTTGAGGGCACGCGCGAGCGCATTCAGGTGTTCGAGGGCGTTGTCATTGCGCGTCAGGGTTCGGGTGTGCGTGAGACCTTCACTGTGCGCCGCATTGCGTCGGGGGTCGGCGTCGAGCGACTCTTCCCCGTGCACTCTCCGCGTATTGCAAAGATCGAGGTGACGCGCCGTGGCATCGTCCGCCGTGCGAAGCTCTACTATTTGCGCGGACTTACGGGCAAGGCGGCTCGCATTCGGGAAAAGCGCTAATCTGGCATGGATGGGGACTGCTGCGGCAGTCCCTATTTTTTCCTGTTTTTTCTCGTTTGAGAGGAGGATTTTATGGAAAAGGAAACGTCGACTGCGGCGGAGATCAAGGACTGGATTGTATCCATTGTCGTTGCCGTCGCGCTCGCCATGTTCATCCGTACGTTTATCGTGGAGCTCTACGTCGTCGACGGTCCGTCGATGCGCCCGACGCTTGAGTCGGAGGAGCGCCTCGTCGTCAATAAATTTATCTATCGCTTCCGCGTGCCGGAGAAGGGCGAAGTGCTCGTCTTCCAGTACCCACGTGATCCGAGCCGCGACTTCATCAAACGTGTGATTGCAACGCCCGGAGATACGATTGAGATCCACGAGGGGCGCGTGTTCGTCAACGACCAGCTGCTCACCGAGGACTACATCCTCGAGAAGACGCGCAGCGAGTACCCGAAGTCGACCGTGCCCGAGGGACGCATCTTCGTCATGGGCGATAACCGCAACAACTCCGAGGACAGCCGCTTTGCTGATGTCGGCTTCGTGCCGTACGACCTCATCAAGGGCAAGGCAGTCCTCGTGTTCTGGCCGATCTCTCAGTATAAGACGCTCTGACGGAGGAACGCAATGCGCTTTGTATCATGGAACGTCAACGGGCTGCGTGCCGCACTCAAAAAGGGCTTTATGGAGTCCTTCAAGGAGCTGGATGCCGACGCATTCTGCCTGCAGGAGACGAAGATGCAGGAGGGGCAGGCGATCCTCGATCTGCCCGGCTACGAGCAGTATTTCTACAGTGCGGAGAAAAAGGGTTACTCCGGCACGGCGATCTTTACGCGCGTGAAGCCGCTCTCGGTCAGCTATGGCATCGGAACGCCGGAGCACGACAACGAGGGGCGCGTCATCACAATGGAGTTCGAGGATGTCTACCTCGTCACCGTCTACACGCCGAACTCGAAGAACGGTCTCCTGCGTCTCGACTACCGCATGGTCTGGGAGGATGCCTTCCGCGCGTTTCTGCTCGATCTGCGTGCAAAGAAGCCTGTCGTCGTCTGCGGCGACCTCAACGTCGCGCATACGGAGATTGACCTCAAGAACCCGAAGAGCAACCGGCGCAACGCGGGCTTTACGGACGAGGAGCGCGGCAAGTTCACGGAGCTGCTCGCAGCGGGCTTTGTCGATACCTTCCGCGCCCTCTATCCCGATCTGACGGGGGCGTACACGTGGTGGTCGTATCTGCGCCATGCGCGCGAGACGAATGCGGGGTGGCGCATTGACTACTTCCTCGTCTCCGAGGAGCTGCGTGACCGCATCGCGGCGGCGGAGATCCATGCGGACGTATTCGGGAGCGACCACTGCCCCGTATCATTGACCTTGAAATAAAATGAAGTAAGGGAGATTCATGGCAACATTAAAGGAAGAACTCGCACGCGAAATCGAAAAGCGCCGCACATTCGCCATCATCTCACATCCGGACGCGGGCAAGACCACGCTCACGGAGAAGCTGCTGCTCTACGGGGGCGCCATCCATCTCGCCGGCTCGATCAAGTCACGCAAGACGCAGCGTCACGCCGTTTCCGACTGGATGGAGATCGAGAAGCAGCGCGGCATCTCCGTCACCTCGTCCGTCCTCCAATTTGACTACGACGGCTATCGTATCAACATCCTCGATACCCCCGGGCATCAGGATTTCAGCGAGGATACCTACCGCACGCTGATGGCGGTGGACAGCGCCGTCATGATCATCGACGCGGCAAAGGGCGTGGAGGCGCAGACGCGCAAGCTGTTCCGTGTCTGCCGTCAGCGCGGCATTCCCATCTTCACCTTCGTCAACAAGCTCGACCGCTTCGGCAAGGCGCCGCTCGACCTGATGGACGAGCTGGAAAACGTGCTCGGCATCCGCTCCTATCCGATGAACTGGCCGATTGGGACGGACGGCACCTATCGCGGCGTCTATGACCGCGAGAAGAATCGTATCGAGCTGTTCGCCGAGGATGTAACGCACGGACAGGAGACACGCGTCTCCGAGGTGTTTGAGATGGAGGATCCCGCGTGGGTGGAGCGCGTCGGCGAAGATGTCGCCGCTGCGCTCCACGACGACATCGAGCTGCTGCGCGACGCGGGTGAGGAGTTCGACCGTGCAGCGGTGGATGCGGGCGAGCTGACGCCGATGTTCTTCGGCTCGGCAATGACGAACTTCGGCGTGCAGAACTTCCTCGAGGAGTACATCCGCCTCGCGCCGACACCCGCACCGCGCATCTCCTCGGACGGTGTGATCGAACCCGACGATGAGAAATTCTCGGGGTTCGTCTTCAAGATACAGGCAAATATGAACCCCGCGCACCGTGACCGCCTTGCGTTCATCCGTATTTCCTCGGGAAAGTTCGACCGCAATATGAGCGTCTGGCACGCGCCCTCGGGCAAGCTCATCAAGCTCGCGCAGCCGCAGCAGTTCCTCGCACAGGATCGCCAGATCATTGACACGGCGTATCCCGGCGACATCGTGGGACTCTTCGACCCCGGTGTGTTCGGTATCGGGGACACGCTCTGCGACCCCTCGCATAAATTCAAATTCGAGGATTTCCCCGTATTCCCGCCCGAGCGCTTTGCTCGCGTCGCGGCAAAGGACACGATGAAGCGCAAGCAGTTCGTCAAGGGCATCGAGCAACTGACGCAGGAGGGCGCAATTCAGCTCTTCGAGCAGGTCGGCGCGGGACTCGACAGCTACATTGTCGGCACGGTCGGCACGCTCCAGTTCGAGGTGCTCGAGTACCGCCTCAAGAATGAGTACAACACGGAGATCACGATGCAGATGCAGCCGTTCGAGACGGCGCGCTGGCTCGCGTTCCCCGACGGGCGCACGATCACGCCCGCCGATCTGCGCGGTGCGGATCGCGGCATGTTCGTCCACGACAGGAACGGCAACCCCGTCCTCCTCGTCAATAACGAGTGGGCGCTTGGCTGGATTCGCGAGAACAACCCCGACCTTCAGCTCGGGCAGGTACCGTTCGACCGCAGAGAGGCATAGCTGAAAATAAGGAACAGGACATCTCGTTTTGACGACGGGATGTCCTGCTTTTTGAAATAATATTTCTTTTTTATGGAAAATATGGTAGTATTGTCCTAAAATGTAAGAATCACTGTTAAGGAAGCCCTGATAAATTCAGCGCCGCCATCTTGACGCATCTTTTTTGCCCGCACTATGCCCGCGATCCTCCACATAGCTTTGGCTATGCGTCCGGTTTGCCTCCTTGTTCGGACGAAAAAATCTACGCCAATCTGACGGCCTTCATTTTATCAGCGATTCCTTAAGTAATTTAGGAGGATGGTTTGTTGTTCAAGGGGAACAAATCTAAAAAAATGGCATTTTTTGCCGCGATGACATTAGTCGGCGGCGCGTTTGCACCGTATACTTATGCAGCAGATGTGACAATCAATCCCTCACATCCGCCGGTCAAGAATGTACCGAGCCCGCTCACAACAGGGGCTGCGGGCGACGTTGGAGCGGACGGCGCAGATGCGTCGGGGAATACACTCACCATCCAGGACTATGATTATGAGTACAACGCCGTCTATGGCGGTGCTGCGCTCGGTACAGGAAATGCGGAACGAAATACACTGACGATTATGAACTCCAAAGTCCTGGTGGGGTATGGCGGTGCTGCACAGAACGGCGGCAACGCAAACCACAACAAGCTCGTATTTCGTTCGGGCGAGGTCGGTGCAACGATGGCGGGCGGACTTGTCAACAGCGAGACGGGTAGTGCAGAGGGAAATTCTGTCACGGTTCACAGTGGTACGACATCGCATATCTACGGCGGATATTCCAAAAAGGCAAAGGCACGCGGGAACGTTCACAAGAATGAGGTTGTTGTCAACGGGGGAACGATTGACGGCAAGATCAAGGGCGGTGTCATCGACGAAGTCAAATCGACGGGCAACGTGACGGAAAATACGGTTACGATCAACGGCGGAACGGTCAAGGACGCGGTCTATGGCGGCGCAATTGAAAAAAGCAATTCCACGGGTACGGCAGCGGGGAATCGCGTCACGATCAACGGTGGAATCGTTCAAAAGGACATCATCGGCGGCTTTGTGCGCGGCAAAGGAACGCTGACGGGGAATATTGTCACCATTGCGGGCGGCGAGATCGCGGGCGAGGTATATGCTGCGTTTTCCGACAACAGCAGGAGCGTGCTGACGAATAATGTAGTCAATCTCGGCGACGGGAAACGTGCTCTGCCGGTGAATATTTCCAAGTTTGTCTGGGTGGCGCGTGGAAGATACGGTGCGGCCTCGTCGGGCAACACGCTCAACGTCAAGACACGTGCAGAGGCGGACTCTGTCATTGGCTTTGAGAAACTCAATTTCTATTTCAATGGAGCCCTTCAGCCGAAACTCACACTGCGTAAGTCGATGGATTTGAAGATAGCGAGTTTGAATGACATTGGGGTCTATGGATCACCGCAGATGAAGTCAGGGACGCTGATTGAGAAGGAACGCGGCAAAATCAAAATCAAGGACGGCGTAACGTCCGCAACAATAACAGGCGATACAGCAGAGATGACGCTTCGTCTGGACAGCACGGAGAAGAACCTTGACTATACGCGGTTGATCTTCAAGGGCGCGACAGTCGCTGAATCCGAAGGAACGGACACATGGGGCGGACGCTCGCGCATCGGCAACACGACGACGGAGAACGAGATCGCGGTCGATGGCGGCAGTCATACGAATGTGTATGGCGGTTGGACGACGGGCACGGGATCGACAGCAACGGCAGAGCGGCAGGGGAACAGCATTCGCAACCATGTCACTGTGCGCGGAACCGCAGCTGTGTCGGGGACGGTCTACGGCGGCTTTACGGATGCCGCAAGCGGCGCGGCGACGGGCAACACGGTCACGATCGAGAGTGCAATCAGCGGCGCGGTCATTGGCGGTCAGTCGGTAGGGGATGCCACGGGCAACAAGGTGTTCATTCATCAGAATGCAGGTGCAGTTACGGGCGGCATTTCCACGGGTGCGTCGGCATCGAACAATGAGGTACATCTCGGCGGCGCTGCCATCTCCGGCGATGTTGTCGGCGGAGATGGTGCGACTACGAACGCCAACACAGTCAACCTCGAAGGTGCGACCGTAAACGGTACGATCACGGGCGGTACGGCTGCAAATGGCACGGGCAATGTGCTGAACGTCAAGGGAACGAATACCGCCGCGAACATTGCGGGCTTCCAGACGGTGACGTTCGACGCGAGCAATGCGGCGGCAGGTGCGACCATGCTGCACCTAAATGGCGCTACGGCGACGACACTGAACAAGGACGCGATCGACGCGACAGGCAGCACGGTGAGCGGCGGTGTTACCCTGCTTTACAATGCAAACGGGATCAACCTCACGGGGTATACGGGCGGCGTATTGAGGTCTGTGACGGATGCGACAACGGAGCAGAATATTGCGGTCGTTCGAGGTTTGAACAATCGGATTACGAGTCTCACGTACGAGGGCTATCGGTTCGCGGGTGTGACAACGCCGATCAACGGCGGCGCAGACGTATACGGCGGCATCTCACGGGCGGGCAACTCCACGCATGACAATGCCATCACCGTGACGGGCACGCACGCGAATGTCTACGGCGGCTATACCGGCGGCGCGGGCACGACGGCGGCGGATCAGAGGAACAGCTATCGGAACGCGGTCACTGTGAACGGCGCTGCTCAGATTTCCGGAACGGTTTACGGCGGTTTTACGGATGTACCGGGCGGCGCGGCGACGGGCAATACGGTCACAATTGACAATGCGCGTGCGGGTGCCGTGATCGGCGGCAAAGCTGGCGCCGAGGCATCGGGCAACACGGTCAATCTTGTCAACGCAGTGGTTCGCTCTGTTATCGGCGGACATGGTGCAGTCACGAACAACAACCGCATCAACCTCCGCAATGCCACTGTTGCGGGTACGGTCACGGGTGGCACGGCGGCAAACGGTACGGGCAATACGCTCGCCGTTTCCTACGGCACTGCGACAACGCAGATCGGTGACTTTGACCGCATCCAGAAAATTCATTTCGATCTTGAGACAGCCCCCACACGTGGTGCCCATACCCTGCTGAAACTCACGAGTGTCGGCGGAGAAAAAAATCTCTCGGGGATGAACATTGGCTTTCACCGCGACGGTGCATCTCAGAAACTCGAGCCCGGCGATAAGATCACACTCATCGAGAATACGGATGGCGGCGTTGTGCTCGGTGACAATGTGACGGTGCAGGGCACGGATGGAGCTTCGCGTGAGTACACCTTTGACATTGTATCGGAGGGGAACACGCTCATTGCGACGGTTGCAAAGGCGAAGATTTCCACACAGAGTAAGTCGTTCGTCGAGACACGTACGGGCGCAAGCGCATTCCTGAACGACGGCGCGGACTTCCTCGCAGGTACGGGCACGGATGCGGCGCAGAAGGAGGCGGCTGCTGCGGCGGCAACGCCGGGCGCAGTTCCCTTCGGACTCTGGGCAGGCGTGGGTGGTGGCGCGCTCCGCCACAAGACGGGCTCCTACGTCGATATGAAGGGCTGGAATCTCGGCGTCGGCTGGGCGCGTGAGAATGCGGTGAAGGAAGGCACGCTGACCTTTGGTCCGTTCATCGAATACGGGCGCGGCAGCTATGACTCCTACCTCGACGACGGCACGCACGGCAGCGGCAAGACGAGCTACATCGGCGCGGGCGTTATGGCGAAACTCGAGACGAAGGCGAACAATTGGATCGACGGTGCGCTGCGCGTCGGCCGGACGAGGAGCGACTACACGGGTCTTGCGAGCTACGACACGACAAGTACCTACTACGCGATGCACGTCAGCGTCGGCAAGGACTTCCACGTGAAGTCCGGCGATACGGTCAGCGCCTATGTGCGCTATGCGTACGCGCATACGGCGGGCACGAGCGCACATCTCAGCTCGGGCGAAACCTATGACTTCGACGCGGTCAACTCGCATCGTCTGCGCATCGGCACGCGCTACACCCACGGCGCGACGGCGCTGAGCCAACTCTACGCAGGGCTTGCATGGGAGTACGAGTTCGATGGCGACGCACATGCGACCTCACAGGGCGACAGTGCGCCGAGCCCCTCGCTGAAGGGCGGCAGCGCACTCCTCGAGCTTGGCTATCGCTTCGCACCGAAGGCGGACAGCCGCGTCAGCTACGATCTGAACCTGAGCGGATGGCAGGGCAAGCGCCAGGGAATCACGGGCGGCGTCTCCGTCAAGTGGGCGTTCTGACGATACAAAGCCTCCCCCGTGCGACACGGAGGCTACTGAAAAACGAAGAGAACCTCTCTCAACAAGAAGTCGACAGCAATGTCGGCTTTTTGTTTGTTCCCGTTTCCTGTATAATAGACGTATCCAACAGGTACGGAGGTTTCCCATGTTAAAAGAATACACACAAATCTCATTGAATGAAACTTTTGCGTGATAACCTTTGTACGTGAGCATGGCTTTTGCCTCCTTAGGGAAGCACTGATAAATTCAGCACCGCCATCTTGACGCATCTTTTTTGCCCGCTTTTTGTCGGCAAATCCTCCACATAGCTTTTGCTATGCGTCCGGTTTGCCTCCTCAATCGGACGAAAAAATCTACGCCAATCTGACGGACTTCATTTTATCAGCGATTCCTTAGAGTTCTCCGATTCATTATGTTGTCTTTGCGAGATGGGGAAAACTTTTCTCACCTCGGCATATGCTGATCTACAAAGCTCTGCATCTCCTCAAGCGAGGCGAAGCTCTCGGCGAGTTCGGGCAGGACGAGCGCGAAGTCATGCGGCATCTCGGGGTAGACCGTGAACGTCACAGGCGTGCCATCTGCCTGCGCCTTTTTCGCAAGCAGCTCGTCCTCCGTCAGGAAGAGTTCGTAGCCGCCTGTCTGGATCAGCATGGGCGGGAGATTGCTGAGAACGGCGTGAATCGGTGAGAGACGCGGATCGTCGAGCGGGAGGCTGCCCGCGTACGGCGGTGTAAAGTGTATGACCGCCCCGAGCGGCGTTCCCTTGCCGAGCGCCTTGTCCTTGTCGAAATTCCACGTGCGAGACGTACCCGCCTTATGCTCAAAGTCCGCCCACGGCGAGGCGAGGATGAGCACAGCGGGCTGAGGGATACTCTCGTCCCTCAGATGGATGGCAAGCTCGACCGCGAGATTGCCACCCGCCGAATCCCCAAAGAGGATGATGTCCTCGGGTGCGATTCCGCGCGCAAGGAGTCCCTGATAGACCGCCGCCGCATCTTCGAGTGCTGCGGGATAGACGTATGGGGGCGAAAGGCGGTACTCCACGCAGTAGACCTCTGCCGCATCCGTGTACTCTGCCTGACGCACGGCAAGCACGCGGTAGAGATCCGTCAGACCGCCCATATAGCCGCCGCCGTGCAGCTGCAAAAAGACACGGCGGGACTTTGGATTTGGAGGAGCGAGACGTTCGACGGGCACATCTCCAATGATGAACTTCTCATACGTCCAACCCGCAGGCGCTGTGAACTCCTCTGCCTTTGCATTTTCGGACGGGTAGAAGAGAGCATCCATCTGCTCCCTGATATAGTCCTGCTTCGCCTCGCCCGTGAGCACAATGCCGCGCACCTCGGCAGGGGCGGCAGCATGATTGCCAAAGGAACACTGCGGCAGCACGGCAAGCCCGAAGGCAAGCAGTGCACCGCCGATATAGCGCTTCCAATTTTTCATAGCATCCTCCGTTGACAGGCTTTCTTTTCTTCACTGCTACATAATATAACCCTTGAAGATGACTCCAAGTCAATACCTCTTTGAAAGATTTGCCAATAAAATATCCCATGACATTGTTTGTGTATCGTGTCATGGGATCATCAATAGTGCAAACGCTATTTCCTGTCTGCCTCAAAGGCGTCATCTGCCCATGTGAGCAGCGCGTCCTCAATGGTCGCCTCGTGCTCGTTCAAGGTCTGCCCCTCGGATGTGATGTGGAGGCTGTGCCCGTCCACGTAGGCGAGGACGATGTTGTAGGCGGGATCCGTCACTGTCTCTGCGCGTGCGCCGTAGTCGTTCTCGGTAGCGAGGTCACGCTCTGCGATGAGTGCGTGGAGACTTGTCTCAAGTTCGGGTGTCCATGGAATGTAGCGCTCGCAGATGTCCTGATTGCGTCCGTCTGCGTACGCCTTGCCGACGAACTCGCCGAGGCAGGGGATGAAGCTGTTCGGATCAATTCCCCTTGCCGCAAGTGCCTCCGATGAGAGTGCGTTCCTAGCGGGCGCGTCGACGAGCCAGATCATGCGCATGAGCGTACCGTCTGCGACGGGATGGCGGAACTCCAT
>NZ_CP016201.1:209065-247149 GCF_001683335.1 Selenomonas sp. oral taxon 126 | reverse complement strand
AACTCCATCGAGAGGAGCTGAATGCTGCTCGTGGCAGGAATGCTCTCGACCACCTGCTGTGCGGACACCGTTTCTGCTGCCGCCTGTGTGCAGCCCGTGCCAAAGAGAAGGAGCGGGGCGAGCAGGAGAGCGATGCGGGCTCGGGTGCTTCTGCGTGAGATGTGCATGATCTTATCCTTTTCATCCAAAGAGGTCGTTCAGCGCCTCGGTCATGGTCGGGTGTGTGTAGATGGCGGAGCCGAGTGAGCGCGCCGTGATGCCGTGATCGATTGCCGCCTTCATGAGGTTGATCATCTCCTGCGACTCGGGGCAGAAGAAATGCGCGCCGAGAATCGTGTCGGTCTTTGCATCGACGACTGCCTTCAAGAGCCCTGCGGGTTTTTTGTAAACGTGCGCCTTCGGAATGGCGGCGACATCGAGGCGTGCAATGCGCACGTCAAAGCCCGCCGCCTGTGCCTCTGCCTCTGTCATGCCGACACGCGAGAGCGGCGGATCGAGGAAGACGGAGTAGGGGACGGCACCGCGATTCGCCGTTGTACGTGTGCCCTCTCCCGCGAGCTGATCCTTGACGATGCGGAAATCGTCGAGGGAGATGTAGGTGAATTGCATCCCGCCCGTGACATCGCCCATTGCCCAGATATGCGGGACGTTTGTGCGGAGGTGCTCGTCGACCTCCACTGCGCCGCGTGCCGTCTGCCGCACACCCGCCGCCGCGAGGTTCAGCGCCTCCGTGTTCGGGCGGCGTCCCGTGGCGATGAGGATGGCATTTGCCGCGAGCGTCTTTTCGCCGTCCGCCGTCTCGACGACGACGTTTGCCCCTGCGGCAGCATCTTCGATACGCATGATCTTCGCGCCTGTCAGGATGTGGATGCCGCGGTCGTTCATCTGCTGCAGGACGCGCGCGGAAATCTCGCTGTCCTCGCGCGGGATAAAGGCATCGCCGTCTTGGATCACGGCGACGGAGGAGCCGAAGTTCTTGTAGTAGGAGGCAAATTCCAGCCCGATGTAGCCGCCGCCGATGATGACGAGTTTCTCCGGCAGGTCATCCAGCTCCATCATCGTCTCGCTTGTGTAGACGTGCGTGCTCTCTGCCGCGCCCGGGATCGGCGGGACGAAGGGGATTGCGCCCGTGTTGATAAAGATGCGCTCTGCCGTAATGAGTTGTTCCCCGTCCGCCGTCGTTACAGAGATGGTATGTGCGTCCACAAAACGTGCCTCTCCGTCGATGACGACGGCGCCCGCACCCGTTACCTTCGCATAGTTTTTCTCGCGCAGCATTGCCGTGAGGCGGCGCTTCTCTGCGATGGCGGCGCGATAGCGCTCCGCCTTTGCCGCAAAGTCTCCGCCGATCTCGGCTGAGAGGCGCGCGCTGTATTCGAGGGACTTTGACGGGATGCAGGCGACGTTGATGCAGGTGCCGCCGTAGCGCTCCTTTGAGCGCTCGACGAGCGCGACCGTCTCACCCTTCTTTGCAAGGAAGCCCGCGAGGGTCTTGCCCGCCTTGCCGAAGCCGATGATGAGATTTTGATATGATGTGTTCTGCATGGTATGCTCCATTTCTGTTGAACGTTGTATGACTGCTGCCATTATAGCATTTTTTGACACAATGAAGAGAAATATTGTGGAAAAAATGTGCGTCTCATTTACAAATTCGTGGATTCCTCCTATAATGATAGAGAATTATTCTCTGTCATGGAAAGGAGCGGACTATGCTGACGCGTGAAATACTGGCACCGCATACAGAACTCCTGCTGCAGCACGATCTGTTCGAGGGAATCCCCGCAGAAGCTCTGCCGGAACTTCTGAATGCGCTTGGCGGCGAGCTGAAGCGTTATGCGGCAGGCACAGACATCATGCGCATGGGGCGTGCGCCGATTGTGACGGGCATCATCCTCACGGGGGCAATCGAGGTGTCGTTCCTCAACGAGAACGCCGACCAGATCGACATGAATATCTTCGAGGCGGGCAAGAGTTTCGGCGAGACGATGGAGGGGGCGAATCTTGCGGCGAGCCGTATGTTCGTCAAGGCACTCAGTGATACGCTGATCCTGCGTCTGCAGTTCCGACAGCTCTACGAGCGTTCTGCTTGCAGCGATCCACATCTCTGGCGGTTCACGCTGAATATGCTGCGTAGAATTTCGCAGAAGGGCATATTCTATCAGCACAAGATCCGCATCATGGGGCAGAAGAGCATCCGCGCAAAGCTCAGTGTCTATCTCCAAGCCATTTCGAGCGAGGGCGGAGAGGGGCTGCGTGAGCTGAACCAGACGCAGCTCGCACGCTATCTCGGCGTGGAGCGCAGCGCGCTCAGCCGCGAGATGAGCCATATGCGCGACGAGGGGATCATCGACTACGACCGCAAGACCCTGCGCGTGCTCAATCCGGATTTTTTAGCAGTTTAGGGAATACTCAAAAAGACCTGCCGCTTTTTTGCAGCAGGTCTTTTCTCATGAGGAAACGTAAATCTTACACCATCTCTTCGGGATGGAAGACCTCGTCGAATTTCTCGGCGGTGAGGAAGCCGAGGGCGACGCATGCCTCCTTCAGGCTGATGTTCTCATCGAATGCCTTGTGTGCAGTCTTGGCAGCGTTCTCGTAGCCGATGTACGGGTTCAGCGCCGTGACAAGCATGAGCGAGCGGTGGAGGTTCTCGTGCATCTTCTCGCGGTTCGCCGTGATGCCCGTGACGCAGCGGTCATTGAACGACTTGATGGAGTCGGTGAGCAGACGTGCGGACTGGAGGAAGTCGTAGATCATGACGGGCATGAAGACGTTCAGCTCGAAGTTGCCCTGCGAGGCGGCAATGCCGATGGCGGCGTCGTTGCCCATGACCTGTACGGCGACCATCGTGACGGACTCGCACTGGGTCGGGTTGACCTTGCCCGGCATGATGGAGCTGCCCGGTTCGTTCGCGGGGATCGTGATCTCACCGAGACCGCAGCGCGGACCCGCCGCGAGCCAGCGGATATCGTTTGCAATCTTCATCATATTCGCCGCGAGACCCTTGAGTCCGCCGTGGGCAAAGACGATTGCGTCCTTGCTCGTGAGCGCGTGGAACTTGTTCGGTGCGGTGACGAAGTTCTTGCCTGTCAGATCGCTTGCCGCCTGTGCTACGGCGACATCGAAGCCCTTCGGCGTGTTCAGCCCCGTGCCGACCGCCGTGCCGCCGAGTGCGAGCTCGTGGAGGAAGGGGAGCGCCGCCTGCAGCTGCTTCTTCGACTGCTCGAGCATCGCGAGCCAACCGCTGATCTCCTGCGTAAAGGAGATGGGGACTGCGTCCTGCAGATGGGTGCGCCCCGTCTTGACAATACCCTCGTTTTCCTTCATGAGGCGGCGGAAGGTGTTCGCGAGGAGATCGATGCTCGGGAAGAGTCCGTCCTCGATTGCAATGACGGCGGCGATGTGCATTGCCGTCGGGAAGGTGTCGTTCGAGCTCTGCGACATGTTGGAGTGATCGTTCGGATGGAGGATCTTCTCGCCCGCGATCTCGTTGCCGCGGTTTGCAATGACCTCGTTGACGTTCATGTTCGACTGTGTGCCGCTGCCTGTCTGCCAGACCGCAAGCGGGAAATGCTCCGCGAGCTTGCCCGCGATGATCTCGTCGCACGCCGCCTTGATGGCATCGAGGCGCTTCTCGTCGAGCTTGCCGAGCTTGTTGTTCGCAATCGCGGCGGATTTCTTCAGAATGCCGAACGCGTGGATGATCTCGGCGGGCATCTTCTCGATGCCGATGGGGAAGTTCTCGAAACTGCGCTCCGTCTGCGCCGCCCAATACTTGTCTGCGGGCACCTTGACTTCGCCGAGGGAATCGTGTTCGATGCGATACTCCATTTGGATTGTCCTCCTTAAATTCATAGTAGAGAGAAAAATCTGCTAATGACAGTATAGCATAAAAAGGTGAAAATGAGAATATTTATCTTGATATTTTCTGTAAAATTGATTGTGCAGTGATGCCGATAAGAATTCCGGTCAGAGTGCCAATGATGCCGAGGACGGGTGCATAGACGAAGAGCGCCGTCGTCTCCAGAACTGCGGCGGCGACGAGCAGCTGTGCCATATTGTGCAGGAAGCCGCCCGCTGCGCTGATGCCGACGATGGAGAGCGGCGTGTACCGCTTCAGCAGTGCCATTGCGGCAAAGCTCGCCGCGCCGCCCGCGAGGCTGTAGAGCATGGGGGCAAGTCCGCCGCCGAAGGCGGAGGCGAGTGCGATGCGCAGCGTGAGCATGAGTGCCGCATCGCGTGTTGACATCGTATAGAGTGCAATGAGAGTGACAATGGCGGCAAGTCCGAGCTTTGCACCGGGCACGGGCAGCGGCAGAGGGAGGAAGCCTTCGAGGATAAAGAGAATGAGCGAGAGCGCCGTGAGCAGCGCAATGCGTGTGATCCGTTGAAGTCCGTTCATATCATTTCACTTCGATGAGGAGCTTATGCGGCAGACAGGCAATCACGTCGCCCTTTTTCGATGCCGTACCCGTATGCACACAGACGAGATCGGGGCAGTCGGCGTCGACAACTGCGATCGTCTCACCTTCGATGCGGATGATATTTTCGCCGCCCTTGTCGGAGATGGTGATATCTTCGGTTCCCGTATGCCCCGTCAGTGGAATGTCGTAGAGGACGACGTTGTTCTGCGTGATAACGGCGTGGCGTACTTCTCTGTCCGCGCGCGTGAAAAAAAATACAGCGCTAATCCCGCAGATGAGGAGCAGCGCACAGATGAGCATGAGATCGTTCTTCTTCATGGGAGCTCCCTGCCTTGACGAATGTTTTCAATAACAGTACAATAGCTTTTAGATTCCTTTCCCAAGTTCGCGCTGCCAATAGGCGAGGTCGGGCTCGTTCAGCGGCAGGTCGATGGTCTGGCCGTTGTCGTAGTAGAATCGCACGCGGATGCTCGTCGCCTTGCGGATGGCGGGGAGGCTCGCGCGCGGCAGCTCGACGAAGAATTTGTTTTCGTTCTTGTATGGGCTGTCCGCCTCGGGAACGGGGCGCGGCGTGTATTTCGTGACCGCCTTCATCTCCCATGCGGCGCCGTCCGTGTAGAGGACGACGTCGGGCAGGAGTTTCGCCTCGTCAAAGCGATAGTCCCATAGTGCGAGTGTCGCGCCCTCGAGCCGCCCCTCGCCTGTGTAGGATGCCTGAAAGTCGATGCGCGCATACGCGGAGAGGCTGCGCGCACTGCGGTGGTCGATCTGATAGGTGTAGGAGAGGCCGAAGATGCCGACGAGGATGAGGATGAGTGCGACGAGGATGAGGAATTTGCGGATGATATTCTGCAAGGCGCGCCTCCTTTCGATAGATCATTTCGGGGTATTATAACATAGGGGAAAGTGCTTTGTCAGCAGATAAAACACAGGGGAAACAGGAGGGGGACGAAATGGCGGTAAAGCTGTTTGTATCGGATTTGGACGGGACGATGCTGCCGGACGGCAATGTGGTCTCGGCGGAGAATATTGCGGCGGTGCGCCGTGCGACGGAGGCGGGGGTTGTCGTGACGATTGCGACGGGACGCATGTTCGAGGCGGCGCTGCCCGTTGCACAGGCGCTCGGCGTGGACGTGCCGATCATCTCGTACAACGGCGGACTCATCAAGAGCCCGAGCGGACGCGTCTACGAAGAGCATACGATTGACGCGGCGCTCGCGCATGACATCATCGCGTTCTGTCAGGAGCGCGACTGGTACATCCAGAGTTACAGCGGCGGCGTTTTGCGCTATGTCACGGCATGTGATGAGTCGCGTTTCTATGAGAACTCGCAGAAGCTCACAGGCGAGGCGGTCGGCTGGGATGGCATGTTTGCCCATACGGCAGGGAACTGCAAGCTGCTGCTCGTGACGAAGGAACTGCCTGTGACACTCACGCGCTCGAAGGCGGTGCTTGCGGCATTCGGCGATCGGGTGGATGTGACGCGCTCGGCAGACTGTCTCATCGAGATTGTGCCGAAGGGAATCTCCAAGGCATCGGCGCTGACATCGCTTGCCGCGAAGCTCGGCATTGCCATCGAGGACACCATGGCGATCGGCGATGCGTACAACGATCTGCCGATGTTGAAGGCGGCGGGCAGGAGCATTGCGATGGGGAACGCCTTCCCCGAGGTCAAAGCGGTGACGGACTACGAGACGCTCTCCTGCGCGGAGAACGGGCTTGCTGCGGCAATCTATCATTACGTGCTCGGCATGGGGGCGGATGCACCCGTGCCGATGAAGGACTGAAACAATGGCGATCAAACTCATTGCGCTCGATTTGGACGGGACGCTTCTCACATCGGACAAGAAGATCACGACGCGCACAAAGGACATTCTCGCGCGTGCGATGTCGCGCGGCGTCACGGTGACGATTGCGACGGGGCGCATGCTGCGCTCGGCCGTTTACTTTGCACGACTGCTCGCCTCCGATGCGCCCGTCATCTGCTGCAACGGCGGCTATGTCGGAAAGGCGGAGGGCGAGCCCGTCTTTGCACGCTATTTCGATCCCGCGCTGACCCGCGAGTTCCTGACATTTGCCTACGAGCGCGACTGGTACGTGAACTGGTACATCGGCACGGAGATCTACGCGCCCGAGTACCGCGAGGAATACTTTGCCGCCTATCGTACGACGGCGCATTTCACGGTGAACGGCGTCGGCAGCGACTACCTGCGCTATACGGAGAACGTGCCCCAGTTCGTCCTGCGCGAGCTGGACGAGGGCATCGGCTCCTATGTGCGTGCGGTGCAGGAGCGCTTCGGCGATCAGCTTGTGCCGCAGCAGAACACAGGCACGAGTGTCGACATCAACCCGCCCGGCATCAACAAGGCGGTCGGTGTTGCGGCGCTCGCGGATGCGATGGGGCTGACACTTGATGAGGTCATGGTTGCGGGCGATGCGGACAATGACTATGAGATGCTCGAGATGGGGGCGTTCTCCGTTGTGCCCGAGAACGGCCTTCCGGGGGCAAAGGAGCGGGCGCGCTACATAACGGCGTCGAACGACGCAAACGGAATCGCGCTTGCGATTGAGAAATTCGTACTGTGAGGTGATACTGTGGCAGACGTGAAACGAGCGGCGGAGAAGTTCCGCCCCGTGATCGTGACGGGGCTGTCGGGCGGCGGCAAATCGCTTGCCGCGCGCTATATGGAGGATCTGGGCTATTTCTGTGTGGACAACCTGCCCCCGGTCTTCATTCCGAAATTCATCGATCTCTGCCGCGAGACGCATGGGCAGATCAACCGCGTGGCGATTGTTGTGGACACGCGCAGTCGCGAGTTCTTCGACGACTTCGTGCGCGTTCTCGGCGAGCTCGATGCGGGGGATGTTGCCTATGAGCTCCTCTTCATTGAGGCGTCTGATGGTGTCATCATCCGCCGCTACAAGGAGACGCGCCGTCCCCACCCGCTCGCACCGGACGCGCGTATCTCGGAGGGCGTGACGCGCGAGCGCGGGCAGCTCGCAGAGATTCGTGCGCGTGCGACGCAGCTGATCGACACATCCCGTCTGCGCAAGGCAGAGCTGCGCGATATTATCCGCCAGCACTACGATACGCCGGGCAGGGACGCGGAGATGAACGTCAACATCCTTTCCTTTGGTTTCAAGTACGGCATTCCGCTCGACGCCGACCTTGTCTTTGACGTGCGCTTCCTGCCGAATCCGTTCTATGTGGATTCGTTGCGCAACAAGAGCGGTACCGTTCCGCAGGTCTCCTCCTACATCGAGTCGTGGGACGTGACCCAGAAATTCGAGCAGCACCTCGACGGTCTGATCGACTTCCTCCTGCCGCAGTACGTGAAGGAGGGCAAGAGTCAGCTCGTCATTGCCATCGGCTGCACGGGCGGCATGCACCGCAGCGTCTTCATCGCAAAGCATCTCTACGATCGGATCAAGGGCAGCTATGCGGCGCATCTCGAGCATCGCGACCTCATGAAGAATGAGGTGCATGAGCATGTGAGTGAGGGATAGCACATGCATCTGATGAAATGGTTCTACCCCGGCATGGGCTTCAAGCGCTGGCTCTTCGTCTTTGCGATCGGGACGCTCTGCGTCGGCCTCGGGGTCGCCCTGATTTTCAACTACAAATACATCGACAGCATCGAAGAGGCGATCTTCCGCTTCGTCTATACGTGGCAGGGCAGCTACAGCTACGGCTTTACGGCGATTGCAGGTGCGCTCATCCTCGCCGTCGGCAGCGGCCTCATGCTGCTCGCGACGCGGCACATCATCCGCTCCGTCATCACGGCGCTCATGCCGGAGGGCACATCTGCACGCCTCGTCGACCTCGTCTATGAAAAGACGCGCCTCAGCCGTGGTCCTGCGGTCACGGTGATTGGCGGCGGCCACGGGCTGTCCGTCCTCCTGCGCGGCATCAAGGAACTGACGAGCAATGTGACGGCGGTGGTGACGGTCGCGGACGACGGCGGCTCGTCGGGACGCCTGCGCGAGGAACTCGGCATCATCCCACCCGGCGATCTCAGAAACTGTCTCGTTGCGCTTGCCGACACCGAGCCGCTGATGGAAAAACTCTTTCAGCACCGCTTCGAGGGGCAGAGCAATCTCGCAGGCCACAGCTTCGGCAATCTCTTTCTCGCGGCGATGGCGGAGGTCACAGGCGATATGGAGACGGCGCTGCGCGAGTCCTCGAAGGTTCTCGCGGTCAAGGGGCGCGTGCTTCCCGCCTCGAAACAGTCCGTGCGTCTCGATGCAATCCTCGAGGACGGTACGGTCGTCGAGGGCGAGTCCCACATCCCCGAGGTGCCGGGGCGCATCCGCCGCGTCCGCCTTCATCCGCAGGATGTCGCGCCTGTGCCGTCCGCGCTCGAGGCAATTCGTTCGGCGGACGCAATCATCCTCGGACCCGGCAGCCTCTATACGAGCATTATGCCGAATCTCCTTGTGAATGGTGTCGCGGAGGAGCTGCGGAAAAGCCGCGCGCTCAAGATCTACATCTGCAACGTCATGACGCAGCCCGGCGAGACGGACGGCTATACGGCGTCCATGCATGCCGAGGCGATCATCAAGCACGCGGGGCGCGGCGCGATCGACTTTATGCTCGTCAACAGTGCCCCCATCTCGGATGAGCTGCGCGAAAAGTACGCGGCGGAGGGCATTCTGCCCGTCGCCGTAGATGAGGCATCAATCAACGCGCTCGGCATCGGCTTTGTTGCAGCGGACATCATCAGCCAGTCGGACGCCGTGCGGCATGATCCCGACAAGCTCAGCCGCAATGTCATGCGCATGATCTACGATCTTCGGGTGAGCTGAGATGCCGTCGTTTGCCTCGG
Organism: Selenomonas sp. oral taxon 126; assembly: GCF_001683335.1. Taxonomy (GTDB): domain Bacteria; phylum Bacillota; class Negativicutes; order Selenomonadales; family Selenomonadaceae; genus Centipeda. The sequence continues at coordinate 237,899 of NZ_CP016201.1, read as the reverse complement.
ATGTAAAGAATGCGCTCTCGCGCACGGACGAGGAGCGTGTCTGCTGCCAGACGGCGGAGCTCGCCGCGCTCCTGCGCATGGGCGCATCGATGGTGACAGACGGGGAGCACGGCCTCGGGTTGCGGTTCGAGGCGGCAAGTGCCGCCGTTGCACGCCGTGTGATCCGACTCCTGCGCACGATGGACACGGCGATCGAGACCACGGTTGCGATGGAGCGCACGCCGCAGCTGCGGCGGCGCACGTACATTGTCAACATTGCGGCGGGGGCGGCGGTCACGCCGCTCCTCACGCGCCTTGGGCTGCGCGATGGAGCCGCCCTCACGGGAACGGATATGGCGCTGATTCGCAAGAAATGCTGCCGCGCGGCGTATCTGCGCGGCGCGTTCCTCGGCGGCGGCAGCGTGAACCGTCCCGAGGCGAGCTGTCACCTCGAGATTGCGTCGAAGAGTGCAGCAATGGGGCGCGCTCTCCACACACTCCTGCGGCGGCTGCATTTCCCCGTCGGTCTGACCGATCGGCGCGACAGCTACGTCGTCTACCTCAAGGAGGGGGATGCCGTCATGGACTTCCTCGCGCTCATCGGCGCGGAGGAGGCGGCGGAGCAGATCGAGGTTGCACGCAATCTGAAGGAGGTGCGCGCGCAGGTGAACCGCCTCGTCAATGTGGAGACGGCAAATCTGCAGCGCGCCGTGGATGCGGCGGCGGAGCAGCTGGCGGCGATTGAGCGCCTTGCAGCGGCGGGGCGTCTCACGACGCTCTCCGAGGATCTGCGCGAGACGGCCCGGATGCGCCGCGCGCATCCTGAGATCAGCATGGCGGAGCTCGCGGCGCTCTGCCACATCAGCAAGTCGGGTATGAGCCACCGCCTGCGGAAAATCTGCAGGGCGGCTAAGGAATCACTGATAAATTCAGCACCGCCATCTTGACGTATCTTTTTTGCCCGCACTTCGTCGGCAAATCCTCCACAGAGCACCACTCTGCGTCCGGTTTGCCTCCTCGTTCGGACGAAAAAATCTACGCCAATCTGACGGACTTCATTTTATCAGTGATTCCCTAAGGAGGTATAGAGATTTGATCAGAGGAATTGTGCGGCTTCTCTCGAAGGGGCTGCCGCTACCCGTGCTCCTGCTCGCGGCGCTTGCGGGCTGGGTGCTGACGGCGACGCCGGAGGAGGGCTTTCCCATCCTCGAGTACCATATGGTGAAGGAGAATCCATCCGCAGAGGAAAGACCCTACGTCGTGCCTCCTGCGGACTTTGCCGAGCAGCTCGACTACCTAACAGCGGAGGGATATACGACGATTACGCCGCAGGACTACGCACGCGCGCGCAAGGGCAAGCAGACCCTGCCCGAGAAGCCCGTCATCCTCAGTTTTGACGACGGCTATGAGGACAACTATCGCGTCGTCCTGCCGATGCTCGAGGAGCGCGGCATGAAGGCGGTCTTCTACATGGTGACGAACGACATCGGGCAGCCGGGCTACCTCACATGGGACAACCTCTTCGACATGGAGCGGCGCGGCATGGAGATCGGCAGCCATACGGCGAACCATTTGCCGCTGACGACGCTTTCTCCCGATAAACAGCGTGAGGAGCTGCGCCTCTCAAAGCTCATGCTCGAGTGGAAGGGGATGAAGACGATCTACAGCTTCTCCTATCCGAACGGTGCGTATGATGCGGCCATTGTCGCGATGCTCGCCGAGGAGGACTATCTGACCGCCGTGACGGGCGAGGCGGGGCTGAACAGTTTTGAGACGAATCCGTATCTCCTGCATCGCGTGAACATTGCGCCGCCGCGTCTCGGGCTCGCGGAGTTCCGCCTGCGCCTCATGAAGGCGGATATCGCCGCACGTCTGAATGCGCGCCTTGCGCAGCTGCCGGACGGCGTACGCGAGGGGATCGAAGCGCTGCGCGCCGTCTTGCGTAATGATTTATAATCGAAGGGAATGTAAAGCAGGGAAATGAACAAGGGATTCTTTCAGAAAATGGCGGCACTCACGCTCGCTCTCGTCAGCATGGCGGGACAGGTGTATGCGGCAAAGAATGACGGCAGTACGACCGTTGTGCGTGAGCGTGGGACGGCACAGGAAAATATCCGTGACCGCGTTGCGAGCATCCTCGGATCGACGGAGCTGCCGCGCAATCGCGTGTTCTCGCCGGGCACATCGCGCCTCATGCGCCTCTGGCCGGTGGAGTCCTATGATACGGGCGGCACGCTGCTCTTCTCGGACAGCCCTGAGTACGTAAAGGAGGTCGGCATTCTCTACCGCGACACGGTGACGGATGATGCACGCATCCTCTACTATCATCTGAACGATACCGCGCAGCCGAAGAAGCTCGCAGTTGTCCTCGAGACGGAGGCGAATCTTGCGACCGTCACGGTGACGCGCGGGGCTGCGGCAGCGCCGAGCGCGGACTATCTGCACGTCGGCAAGGCGACGCAGATCGGCTATTTCGACACGCGCGAGATGAACGAACACATCTACGTGACGAAGGAGCGTCCGCGCCTCCTCGTGCCTGAGATGAATACCACTGTGCTGGCACCGGGACAGCTCGTCTACGGTGTCTATGATTTCCACACAAATGCGCCCGTGCGCGTCTCGGTTATCATGTATGGGGCGGATGTCGATCCCTTTGCTTTTCTGCGTATCGCACGCGTGCTGCCGCGTGATGAGATCGCACTGCGCGGGACGTTCCGTGGGATGAATCGTGTCATCACGGCACAGAAGCCCTATCGTCCGACCGTGGACGGCGCGGTCTACTTCCCGATCGGCGATAACATCCACGATGTCTATCGGCGCGGCATTGACGCAACGGATGGATCCGCCGTTGTGAACTACGGCAACTACGGCATTCTCTATCAGATCAATATTCCGACGGCGGGGCGCGAGAATACGCGTTACTTCCTGAGCCCTCTGGGCGGGGTCTATGCGGGAGCCATGCGTGCCGAAAGCGGTGCGAAGCGTCTGCTCGTCCAGACGCCCGCGACGCGTGCCTATTTTGGAGATCAGACGCTGCCGGAGGCACCGAATGTGGCGCAGGCACGTGAGGAGGGGCTGCTCTTCCTGACGCAGTATACAGAGCTCGCCGATCTTGGCACGTACACGAGCGCCCAGCCCGTATCGTTCGAGTACTCGCCGCCGGGTGCGTCGAATCTTCCGGTGAACATCATTCTCATGCCTGAAAAATAAAGGAATCACTGATAAAATGAAGTCCGTCAGATTGGCGCAGATTTTTTCGTCCGAACTAGGAGGCAAACCGGACGCAGAGTGGTGCTCTGTGGAGGATTTGCCGACGAAGTGCGGGCAAAAAAGATGCGCTAAGATGGCGGTGCTGAATTTATCAGTGATTCCTAAAGGGGGTCGAAGATAATTTTTTCGTTGGAGAAGGGTTTTTCTCATATGTGTTGAATAAAAACATAGCAAGGTGTAACGAAATCATTCATATCCGGGTGGATCAGGGAGGAAGCAAAACATGGCAGAAGAGACGAAGATTGACCACGAGCGCCTGCTGGAGGCGATTGAGCAGATCGCAACCTCGACGCAGACGGTCTATGAGGCGATCGAGCAGGTCGCAAAGAGCGCGACGGAGCTCGCGAGCGCAGGACAGGAGTCCGTGAAGCAGGCGAAGTTCCTGCAGGAGCGCAACGCCGACACGATCAAGGTCATCGACTTCATCACGAATATTGCAGGGCAGACGAATCTGCTCGGTCTGAACGCGGCGATTGAGGCGGCGCGCGCGGGTGAGCAGGGACGCGGCTTCGCCGTCGTTGCAGAGGAAGTGCGCAAGCTCGCCGAGCAGTCGCGTGAGGCGACAGAGCGCATTCAGGTGACGTTGAACGAGATGAACCGCGCCGTCGAGGATATCTCCAAGTCCATCGAGACAACCGGCTCCATCAGCGAGCAGCAGGCTGCGTCGACGCAGGAGATCACGGCGAACCTCTCGCGCGTGACCCGTGCGGCGGACGAGCTCAAGGACTATATCCGCAACCTCGCATAATCGAAAAAAGGGGCTGTTGCACGGAGTCAAAATGACTTTGTGCAACAGCCCCTTTTTTCATTTCTTCTTTTCTTTCCCTTTTGCGCGCGCCTTCGCCGCCTTCTCCTTCGCCTTTGCCTTGTCGCTGACCTTCTTGTCCTGCTGATACTTCGCATAGTCGACGCCCATGCTTGCCAGCTTGTGCTTGATTGTCATGATCGGGTGGCGCAGGAACATGCCGCGCTGCGTGCTCTGCATGATGGTGAGGAACTCCTGTGTCGCCTTTGCACCGAAGCACGGGCGGTCACAGCGGTCGCAGATCGGCTTCGTAATGCCGTAGGGGCAGCGGTCGATCTTCGTGAAGACGGTCGCGAGGAGCGCCGTGCAGGAAGGGCAGAGCTTGCCGCTCTTCGGGCTGTGGTGCTTGCTGCAGTATACGCCGAAGGTCTTGCGGATGTTCTCCTTCTCCTTCGGAATGTTGTTCTTGAGTTCGGGCGGTTTGCGCTTCGGGAGGAAGCGTGAGAAGATGCTCATGCGATTCACCTGTGCTTTCGTCTTATCTATATTATGATGTGTTTCTCTCCAATTTGTCATTTTACCGATTTTTCATGGAAAATGCAAGGGAGAAGTATGCGTGACTTTTGGACTAAAATAGGGTACAATGACAGCATAGATATGTTCAGGAGGGTATGATGCGTACGAGTGAGAAACGACGGTTAAGAGGTGGTCAGCGCATGGATGAACAGCTCATAGAGGGGCTTGAGGAGGGGCAGCTGCGCAGACTGCTGACGAATACGATCGATACGATCGAGGACAATAAGACGCAGATCTTTGACATCTACCAGAATACGCGCAGCGAGGTGGATGATGCGCGCGAGCGTCTGGCGGAGCTGAAGAAGCGCGTTGCGGAGAAGATCGAGCGCGTGGATGCGCTTGCCACTGAGGAGCAGAAGGCGAAGCAGCGGCTCGCGGAGGTGAGTCGGAATTTCGCGGAGCACACGGAGGATGAGATCCGCAAGACCTATGAGGCGGTGTCGATCATCCAGATCAACCTTGCGATTGAGCGCGAAAAAGAGCAGATGATGCGTGCGGAGCGCGACAAGCTCGAGATCCGTCTGCGCTACCTCTATAATGTGGTTGTGCGCGCGGAGCATATGGCGCTCTCCATCGGCTCGGTTCTGAGCTATCTCAGCACGCAGGTGAGCGGTGTGCTCTGGAAGATCGAGGCGGTGCAGAAGGACAAATTTGTCGGCGCACGCATCATCAAGGCGACGGAGGAAGAGCGCTATCGCATTTCCCGTGAGATTCACGACGGACCTGCGCAGGATCTCGCGAATGTCCTCTTTATGACGACGATCACGGAACGCCTGATGGATCAGGATATGGCGGAGGCAAAGAATACGCTCGGGGAGCTGCGCGATGAGATCCGCAAATGCCTCACGAGCGTGCGGCAGATCATCTTCGATATGCGGCCAATGGCGCTCGACGATCTGGGGCTGCCGCAGGCGGTGGAGCAGCTGATCCGTCTCTTTGGCGAGCGCGGGAAGCTGCGCGGGACGTTCAGCCTGGAGGGGGCGTATTACCCCCTGCCGAAGCATGTGGAGATTGCGATTTTCCGCATTGTGCAGGAGGCGCTGAACAATGTCGTCCACCACGCGAAGACGGACAAGGTGCGCGTGCGTATGCACTATACCGCACAGGCACTCACGGTTCTCATTGCGGATGACGGTGTCGGATTTGATATGAACCGTGTGCCGGAGGAAAAGGAGGAGGCGGAGGATGCGCTCGACATGGAGACACAGCGCCGCCTGCGCGGGCGCCATTTCGGCGTGATCGGCATGGAGGAGCGCGCGAAGATCATCGGTGCGGCGATTCAGATTCTCTCCGAGCCGGGCAAGGGAACGAAGGTGCATCTGCGTGTGCAGAACCGCATGGTGGAGGGCGCGTGAGCGCGCCTCTGGCGGAGGCTGTACTCCGCTACGCGGGGCTTGGCGTTCTGCCTCTGCATACGCCGGGACACAAGGGCGGGCGCGGGGCGCATCCTCTGCTCAGGCGCTTCCTCACGGAGGAGGGGCTGCGTGCCGATGTCTCGCTCTCGGCGGAGCTGGATGATCTCCATGCGCCAACGGGTTGCATCCGTGCGGCGGAGACTCTCGCGGCAGAGGCGTACGGCGCCGATGCGGCGTATTTCATGGTAAATGGGACGACGGGCGCGATTCACACGATGCTGATGGCGGCGCTCGCACCGGGCGATGTTCTCCTCGTACCGCGCAATGTGCACCGCTCCATTGTGGGGGCGATGATCCTCACGGGCGTGCGCCCCGTCTATATGCAGCCCGAGATCGATACGCGGCTCGGCATCGCAATGGGGGTGTCACGCGCTGCGGTGGAGCGCGCCGTGCGGGAGTACCCCGAGGCGCGCGCGGCGCTTCTCGTTTATCCGACGTACTACGGCGTGGCGACGGAGCTGGAGAGAATTGCGGACTTCCTGCATGCGCACGACATGCTCCTTCTCACGGATGCGGCGCACGGCGCGCACTTCGCATTCTCGGAGGAGCTGCCGCCGTCTGCAATGGCGGCGGGGGCGGATCTCTCGGCGGAGAGCACGCACAAGCTGCTCGGCTCGCTGACGCAGAGCTCCATGCTGCTCGCGCGCGGCGGGCGCGTGCCCACAGAGCGCATCCGTGCGGCGTCAGGTATTATCCAGACGACCAGTCCGAATGAGATTCTGCTCGCCTCGCTCGATCTGGCGCGCGTGCAGATGGCGGAGGAGGGCGCGGAGCGTCTTGCCGCTGCAATTCAATGTGCGCACGATCTGCGTCGCCGCATCAATGAGATCACGGGGCTCTGGGCATTCGGCGCGGAGCATATGGGGGCGCCGGGGATGGCTGCGCTCGATCCGCTGAAGATCACAGTGCAGGTCACGGGGCTGGGACTCTCCGGCTTTGCGGCGGAGGAGGAGCTGCGGCGGCGTGGTGTCGCCGTGGAACTTGCCGACGCGCGGAATGTGCTGCTCCTCCTATCCTATGCGGACGGGGCACGCGAGGCGGAGCGCGTGTATGCAGCGCTACGCGATATGGCGGCGACGTGTGCGCCGATGTGTACGTCGCGCGGGGCAGCGGCGTTTCTCTCGTTGCCGCCGATTCCTCAGATGGGGATGGAGCCGCGCGCGGCGTATTTTGCGCCGCGTGAGTGCGTCTCGCTGACGGATGCTGCGGGGCGGATTGCGGCGGAGACGATTGTCTTCTATCCGCCGGGGATTCCCGTGCTTGCGGCGGGCGATGTGATCGACGGCGCGACGCTCGCGTATCTCGCTGCGATGAAGGCGGCGGGCGCGCGCGTCGTCGGGGCGGCGGATACGTCGCTTCGGACACTCTTGGTGATTGCGGAAGGTTCGTATGGCAAAGGGTAAACTATTTATCATCGAGGCGGGTGACGGATCTGGCAAGGAGACGCAGGCACGGCTGCTCACAGAGCGCCTTGTGCGCGAGGGGCATCGCGTCGTGCCCGTCACCTTTCCCGACTATGAGGCGGACTCCTCCATGCTCGTGCGGATGTATCTGCGCGGGGATTTTGGCGCGCACGCGGACGATGTGAACGCCTATGCTGCGTCCACGTTCTTTGCTGTCGACCGCTATGCCTCCTATCGAATGAAGTGGGGGCGGGACTACGAGGCGGGTGCCATTGTCCTCGCCGACCGCTATACCACCTCGAACATGGTGCATCAGGCGGTGAAGATCGCCGATGCGGCGGAGCGCGATGCGTATCTCGACTGGCTCTACGACCTCGAATTTCGAAAGATGGGACTGCCTGTGCCCGATGCGGTCTTCTTCCTCGATATGGAGCCGCGTGCGGCAGAGCGCCTGATCGCTGCGCGTGCTGCGGAGAAGAGCGCAGCGCCCGACATCCACGAGCGCGACGCCGCCTACCTTGCGCGCGCCCACGACGCCTACGTCCTCCTCGCCGCACGCTACGGCTGGGTGCACATACCGTCGAGCACGGACGGCGCACCACTCCCGATTGCGGAGATTCACGAGAAGCTGTATGAGGAAGTTGTGAAATATTTGTAATGGGGGGAGGAGGCAATATGCCTGAAATTTTTCCCGAGGTGTTGCAGGCTGTTCCGGGCGAAAACTATATCGTCTACGCCTATTTCAACGACGGTACGGTACGTCGCTACGATGCGTCGGAGCTTATCATGGGTACGGGCGTTTTTGCGCGGCTACGTGATCGGCAGGTCTTTGCAGATACCATGACCGTAATAAATGGCTCTGTGGCATGGGATCTCGAAGGAAATCGCGATGCGACGAAATGTATCGATATCGATCCCTTTGTACTCTATGAGGCTCCTGTTGTGAAAGATCCCCTCGAAGAGTCTGCATAAATAAGCCTCTGAGTGCAAAGGCATTCAGCAACGAAATGCTGTTTTTAAGGAATCGCTGATAAAATGAAGTCCGTCAGATTGGCGTAGATTTTTTCGTCCGAACAAGGAGGCAAACCGGACGCATAGCCAAAGCTATGTGGAGGATTTGCCGACACAGTGCGGGCAAAAAAGATGCGTCAAGATGGCGCGGCTGAATTTATCAGTGCTTCCTTAAAAAGCCTCCCCCGTCGCTACGGGGGAGGGGGACCGCGTCAGCGGTGGTAGGGGCGCTTTGAGCATCTGGACAAGACGAACAAAGAGGCTGTTTGCGGTGGTATGAGCGAATTCACTATCGCATAGGAACACCTGTCGAAAGGAACGTCTATTGATTAAAGAAGTCATCATTGTCGAGGGGAAGATGGACGTCCTCGCTGTACGGCGCGCAGTGGAGGCGGACTGTATCATCACGGACGGCTTTCGTCTGCGCAGCGCGGCGATTCGGAATATCCGTGCTGCGTACGAAAAGCGCGGCATCATCGTTCTGACGGATCCCGATACCGTGGGCGAGCGCATCCGTGCGCGCCTTACAGAGATGTTCCCGCGCGCGCGCCACGCCTTTGTCCCTGTCGAGGACGCGACGAATCTCAGCGACGGGGACATCGGCGTCGAGCAGGCAAGCCCTGTGGCAATCCGTGCTGCGCTTGAGAAGGTACGAACGCCGATGGAGCAGCCCGCAGAGATCTTTTCGATGAGCGACCTGATGGTGCATGGGCTGACGGGGACGGAGGACGCCGCCGCCCGCCGTGCACGGCTCGGACGCCGCCTCGGACTCGGCTTTGCAAATGCGAAGACCTTTCTCCGCCGTCTCAATACCTACGGTGTGACGCGCGAAGAGTTTACATCTGCCATAGAGGAGCTGCAATGAACGCAAGTATACCCGTAATCGCCGATCCCAAGGTCACGCGCCACATCCTCAGCGCCTTTCATCTGCGCGCGAGTAAGCGGCTCGGGCAGAATTTCCTCGTGGATCGGTCGGTCGTGCAGGGCATCGTAGAGGCGGCAGAACTCTCACCCGAGGATACGATACTCGAGATCGGCCCCGGCATCGGGACACTGACGCAGGGGCTTGCCGAGACGGGCGCGCGCGTCGTCGCCGTCGAGCTGGACAAGAAGCTCCCTGCCGTACTCGCCGAGACGCTGAAGGGTTACGACAACGTGCAGATCGTGCCGGGCGACATCCTGAAGCTGGATATCCCCGAGATCCTTGGACTTCGTGCGGGAGAACGGTTCAAGGTGGTTGCGAATCTGCCCTACTACATCACGACGCCGATCATCATGACGCTCCTCGAGCAGTGTCTGCCCATCAAGCGGCTCGTCACGATGGTGCAGAAGGAGGTCGCTGTCCGCATGACGGCGCGCCCCGGCTCGAAGGACTACGGTGCGCTTTCCATCGCCGTGCAGTATTTCACCGTGCCATGCATGGTGATGGATGTGCCGCCGCGTGCCTTCCTGCCCGCACCCGAGGTCACAAGTGCCGTCATCGCCTGTCATGTGCAGGACGTGCCCACGGTGCGCCCGCAGGATGAAAAGCTCTTTTTCCGCCTCGTTCGCGCCGCATTCGGGCAGCGGCGCAAGACCCTCCTCAATGCGCTCACAGGCGCGGGGCTGACGAAGGAAGAGAGCCGCGCGGGACTTGCGGCGGCGGGCATCGCAGAGAATATGCGCGGGGAACAGCTCTCTCTTGCGGATTTCGTACGTCTGTCCGATGCGGTCGGTTCGTTGGAGCGGCAGGAGGAATGACGATGTACTTTGACAGCCACATTCACACGGAGTTTTCCGCCGATTCGGAGATGAAGGCGGCAGAGGCGCTCAGAGAGGCGGAGAAGCAGGGGCTTGGTCTCGTCTTTACCGAGCATCTGGACTATGACTATCCTGCGGCGGGCGAGGAGGAGTTCATCTTTGATCCTGCGGCGTATTGGGCGGCGTATGATCCTCTGCGCGCCGAGGGGAAACTCTCGCTTGGCGTCGAGATGGGGATGATGGCGAGCGCGCGCGAAAAAAACGCCGCATTCCTGCGGCGCGCTCCGTTCGATTTCGTGCTGGGATCAATTCACTTTTTGGATGTAAAGGATCTCTATTTTCCCGAGACCTTCGCGGGACGTGAAAAGGCGGAGATGTATCATGAATACTTCACCGTCATGCGCGATGAAATCTATGCACATCCCTTCATCAACACACTTGCCCACATCGACTACATCGCGCGCAATGCGCCGTTCGACAATCCCGAACTTTCCTACGGCGATTTTACGGATGACATCGACGCCGTCCTGCGCGCTCTCGTCGAGACCGAGACCGTCATCGAGATCAATACGCGTCGCCTCGGAGACACACGCGGCATCAAAGAGCTCGCGCCCGTTTATCGTCGCTACCACGAACTCGGCGGACGTTATGTTACCATCGGTTCGGACGCCCACGTTCCCGACGCCGTTGGACGGCATTATGACCGTGCACGTGAGCTTGCGCACGCCTTTGATTTGCAGATTGTTGCGTTCCGTGAGCGAAAGATGCGTGTTTGTGAGGACTAGGGGCTTATTTTAGCTGTTCGATGCGTTCCTGCGCCTCTTTGTAAACGCGTCCATCGGCTCGAATTCCAATGATGACGATCCGCATTTGTTCATGTGCGCGCAATAGCTGATATACAATGCGTAGACCATGACTTTTCAATTTGATCTTGAGCAATCCGGCCAGTGCTATCCCTGTATGATTTCCTAGTGGTTTGCCATATCCGCCTTCCGTTGTTGGCAAGGGATTCTGCGAGACCCGTGCGATTGCCTTGGAGACTATTTTCTGTTGACTGCCGTCCAATCGGCAGAAGTCCTGCCCGGCTTCCTTGAGAAAACGAACATCCCAACTCATTCGAACTCGACCTCTTCCATTTCGTCAAGCTCACTCATAGAAACTCCTGCCTTTTTGCACACCTCTTCGAAGGGAATCGTCTCTTCGCTGTCTAAACTCTGCAAGCGTTTTTCGGCGATTGAGAGCAGTTCGGCGTCATACTGAGCCTCCAACAAGGCTTCGTATTGCGCAGGGGAAAGCAGTACACATTCAGGTTCGTTGTTTTTCATCACAACGGTCATGCCTAATTTCTTCACGTTCGAGAAAATTTGTCCCGCCTTTCCTCGGTTAAATGCAGTAATTGACACGGTGTTGTTGAGCGGCATTGCCTGTACCATATGTCATCTCTCCTTTCCTGTATATCTTACTATGATAATGAGAAAAATACAACGAATTTGTCGACATAGTTGGCGGCTTTTTCTCCGTTGCCTCTCCTCTGCTTTCCTGTTATAATACAGGAGAATGGGTGGGGAGGCTTTTTTGTGCTTAGCAACTTTTTTGTCGCACTCGGCGGCGTCGTGCCCCTGTTCTGTCTGATGGCGGTCGGCGTATTCGTCAAACGCTCGCGCCTGCTCTCGGAAGAAGAACTGCTGCACATGAACCGCATGGTGTTCCGCGTGTTCTTCTTCTTTATGATGTTCTACAACATCTACATCTCCGATCCGGGGACGGCATTCCAACCCACGCTCATGCTCTTTGGTGCGGCGGGTGTGCTGCTCACGGCACTCGTATTTACTGGTATTGTCTGCCGCATTGAGCCGGACAATGCGCGGCGCGGTCCGATGATCCAGGCGGCCTTTCGCGGCAATTACGTCCTCATGGGCATTCCGCTTGTCAGCAACATCTTTGGTGATGCGGCGATTGCGATTCCAACCATGATGATTGCAGTCATCGTTCCCATCTACAATATACTCGGTGTGCTCGTACTTGAGACCTTTCGCGGCGGACGATTTGACCTCCTGCCGATCCTGCGCAGCGTTCTCATGAATCCCATGATCTTGGGAGCGATTACGGGGGCTCTGTGCCGCCTCGTAGAGCTGCCGATCCCTGCGCCTGTGCTGAAGCCCGTCGCGCAGATCGCGGCGGCGACCACGCCCGTTGCACTCATCATTCTCGGTGCATCCTTTCACGGTGGAAGCTATCACGCACATCTGCGTCAGCTCATCTTCTCGGTCGCCTCGCGGCTCATCATTGTGCCTGCCATCGTGCTTTCGCTTGCGATCATCCTTGGCTTTCGCGGTGTCGAGCTCGTGACGCTCATTGCCGTGTTTGCCACACCCTGCGCCGTCGCCAGCTTCGCCATGGCACAGCAGATGCAGGCGGATGCCGAACTCGCGGGTAACTGTGTCGTTTACAGCAGTGCACTCTCCTGCTTTACCATCTTTGGATGGGTATTCCTCTTGAAGACCTTGGAATTCTTCTGAGGCAGGAGTTGCCTTGACATTCCCTATGGATTTTGTATAATTGGGACTAAGTTATAATTTGTAAAGGAGTCCGTCTGAAATGATATGGAAGAAAAGTCTTGCGGCTATTGGTGCGGTTACATTTGCCGGCTACGTCGGAATTATGGCGCCGTCTGCGTATGCGGCGGTGGACTCCTCTGAAAAAATGGATGTGTCGAGCGATATGCCTTATCGGGTCGTCGAGGGCGGCGACTTTCAGACGGCAACTCTGAAGGGGGATCGTCTCCTCGATACCTATCGTTTGACGAAATATGATGTGCTTGACATCCAGATTGTGGGATTTTCTACGTTTGAGTCGAACGATTCTGCAAAGATCAATGGGCTGAATGATGTTGTGATCGGCCCCGATGGCTATGTGCAGCTCCCCTATGCCGGTTCAGTCAAACTTGCCGGACTCACACTGGATGAGGCCAAAGAAGTTGTTTCCGAGAGACTGCGTCGCTATCTGCGCTTTCCGGATTTGTCAATCCTCGTCAAGGCCTATGGTGAACGTAAGATTTACGTCATGGGGGAGGTTCAGGAACCAGGAATCCATGAGCTGAAGGTAGACACATTGAACGCCTATGCAGCAATCTCTTCGGCGGGTGGCATTACAAAGCGCGGACGCAGTACAAAGGTGCAGGTGCTCCGTGTCGCTGGCGATACCATGTACTATAAACAGATCAATATCAAGGACTATATCAAGAAACATGATCTCACACAGAATGTTGCCCTGCAGGATGGCGACATTGTATACGTACCGCGCTCTAATGGGATCAAATTTAATGAGGATATCCTGCCGTATATCAATGTATGGGCGACGTATAAGGCGTTGACAGACTGAGGGAGAGGAATAGATCATGGAACACAATGAAGACACGATTGACCTCTCTCGCCTGTTTCGCGTAATGGGCGACCATAAGGCGGTTATCTTTGGGATTGTGGGAGCCTGTACCCTTGTTGCTCTTGTGATTTCGCTTATTCTGCCGAAACAGTATGAGTCCACAACCCTCGTTCAGACCAGAACAGCTACAAAAGTTGATGTTTCAGGCGCAGCTGCCGCAATGGCGGCACTTGGCATTGGCGGAGGGAGTGTTCCCTCGCCAACGATGAACTACATGGAGTTGATGAAGTCCCGTACTGTTCTGGAACCAATTATTGACAGCTTGGACTTTGATTCAGATGAACGTCCGGATACAAAAAAATTTGCTAAGAAATATCTGGATATAAAAAACACAAAAGGGACAAATCTCATTGAGGTCACTGCACTTGGTGATACACCTGAGGAAGCACAGCGTATCTCACAAGCTGTGGTAGATAACTTCCTCCTCATGCAGACGGACATGAATCAACAAACGCAGTCTTTGCTGATGCAGTTCCTCGATGACCGTATCAGTGGGACGAAGAAGGAAGCTGAGGAGGCGGAGGCGAAGCTTGCGGCGTTCAGTCGTGAGCACAAAGTCTATAGTCCAGACGATCAGGCAAAGGCTGCGATTGAACAGATGGCAGCCTTTGATAAGGCAATCAGTGAAGTCGTGGTGGAAGCAAAATCAGCGCAGGCATCCCTCGATGCGGCAAACGAAAAGCTTGGCGAGCAGAAATCCGCGAGCAGGGCGTATAGTATCTCTGACAATACAACCGTGCAAAAGATTCGCGACCAGATCGTTGCCAAGCGTGTCGAGCTTGTCGGACTTGAGCAGAAGTATACGGAACTTCATCCGAGTGTTCAGCAGGCGCGTAAGGAGCTCGAACAGCTGCAGAGCAGCCTTGATGCAGAGGTGCTCGCGACAGTTGAGTCCAATGCGACGACATTGAATCCAACACAGTCCCAGCTCCTCAGCAAGGGTGCACTCGCTGCAGTCAATCTTGCCGTTGCCACAGCGAGTGAGAGTGCTCTGAAAGAACAGCAGGCGAAGAAGGAAGAAGAGCTTGGCACATTCCCTGATGATGTGATGGAGTATATGCGCCTTAGCCGCGATTCGAAAGTTAAAAATGAAGTATACTTGAATCTCGTCAAACAGTATGAGCAAAACAAGATTCAAGCAGCGATGGAGAGTATGGATATTCAGATCATTGATCCAGCGAATCTGCCGGATGTTGAAAAACCCGTCGCACCGCGTAAGATGCTGATTACGGCGATCGGCTTTGCCATCGGTGTCATTCTCGCCATGGGCTACAGTCTGCTTGTCTATCGACGTGAAGCATAATACAGAAAAGGAGGGGAGCATATTCATGCAAACGAGAACGCGGATTCCCGCGCGCATTCGCAGAATATGCATACCCCTCCTTTTTATCTTTTTTGACTATTTTGCCATTCTTCTCGCGGAGAAGATGGCATTTGGTCTGCATGATCTCTATGGGATTTTTATGGGAACATCCTATCATGTTCCCGATGCCTATCTTTTCTTTTGGATACCGCTTGTCTTTATCGCGTTCCTTGCCATTACGCAGACCTATACAAGAATGCAGCCAATCCTCGAGACCGTGCGGCAGATTTTCTATGCAGTACTATATGCCCTCATTACCTGTATCCTCGCACTTTATTTTATGCAGGCAAGTATGCTCGCATCACGGCTCTATGTCATTCTGTTCGGCGTTCTAGCACTCTTTAACATCTATGTCGTGCGCTATGTCATTTTGAAAATCCTGAAGTCGACCAATACCCTGATGAAGCCCGTTATTTTAATCGGCGCGGGAAAGACAGCGGAGCTCGTCCTTCGCTCCTTTGACCAGGACCTTGGCTATCGCTACAAAGTCGTCGGAATATTGGATGATGATCCCTTGTCAGAGAGCTTGCCGCAGCGCTTTCTTCTCATGGGCACATTGGAGAATGCCCCTAGGATCATACGTGATTCTGCTGTTCATACTGTGATTGTCACAGTGCCAGGTATGGAGAAGGAAAAGCTGCAAACACTCTTGGAGGATATACAGCCCTATGTAAGAGATATTGTTTTTGTGCCGGATTTGATCGGCGTTCCCCTTTATAATGTTGAGGCTCAGACGCTGTTCAATGAGCAGATCATGATGTTGTCTCTCCGAAACAATCTGGCGCGCCGCAGGAATCGAGTGTTCAAGAGACTCTTCGATATTATCGTTGGAGGCTTGCTATGTGTTCCTATTCTTCCAGTTCTATTCGTCATTGCTGTTTGGATTAAACTTGACTCCCAGGGAAATGCTTTCTTCAACGCCGAGCGGATCGGGAAACGGGGAAAAATATTTACCTGCTATAAATTTCGCTCCATGTATTTGAACTCCGGTGAGATTTTGGAGGAGTATCTTGTTGCGAATCCTGCGGCACGAGAGGAGTGGAATACTTTTGCGAAACTGCGTGATTACGACCCGCGTGTGACGAAGGTTGGCAGATGGATTCGCAAATATAGCCTGGACGAACTTCCACAGATACTCAATGTCATCAAAGGGGATATGAGCCTCGTCGGACCTCGTCCCTATCTTCCGCGTGAAAAAAAGGATATTGGAGAATACCTTTCCACAATCACCCTTACCGTGCCCGGCATTACGGGTTTTTGGCAGACTAGCGGTCGCAATGATGTCAGCTTTGCAGGACGCGTCGCGATGGATACATGGTATGTGCGAAATTGGTCGATTTGGCTAGATTTGATGTATTTGTTTAAGACCATAAAAATTGTATTTACAGGAAAAGGAGCGTATTGACGTGTATAAATAGTCCTAGGTATAAGGAAAACTTAACATAAAAGAGGAGGGGCGTGGTGTTTAAACAGCAATTGAAGGGCAAATTTCCTCAATTATTACCGATATATCATCGTTGGAGGCATCCACTGAGAAAGGCAAAAAATTATTGGGATAGACCAGACGGGATAGTACTGATGTATCATCGTGTGAATCACGATCAGTTTGATCCTTACGGAACTATTGTTAGTCCCGAGAACTTTGAAGCGCAGGTGGCTTTTTTAGTAAATAGATATCGCGTTCTCTCTTTTGGCGCTCCTTGGAAAAGCGAGGATAAGCCGTTTGTTTGTATTACGTTTGACGATGGATATGTTGATAACTATCGGTATGCTTTTCCAATTTTAGAAAAATACGAGTGCCCTGCTACTTTTTTTGTGGCAACGGAGGAAATTGGAAAAGAAAAGGAATTATGGGATAATGATTTTATAAGGATGCTTATTTATCGAACATCAGCACAGCAGAAGCTATATCTGTCGATTCACGGGAGGGAATATGAGTTACCTCTACAACGGAAAAATGATGTGGCACATGCCATATACACCATTCATGACCTGTTGATAGGTCTATCAGTGAAGGACCGTTCTTCTATCATGTTGACCATGCAAGAACAACTGTCACCTTGTCTGGAGTGCAGAGATGATTATAGAATTTTAAACGAAAAAGAGATTCTTTCTCTTGATAGTTCTTTATACGTAGAGATTGGTTCGCATGGAGAGACTCATTCAAGAATGTCTGCACTAACTCTTCAAGATCAAGAAAGGGAACTTTTCGATTCAAAAAAAAGATTAGAAGGTATTATAGGTCATTCTGTCGATTTATTTACATATCCTTTTGGAAAAAATACTGATTTTTCTATAGAAACTGTTCAGCTCTTGAAGAATATTGGGTATGCTAAGGCTGCCACGACCAATACAGGACAAATACATGTCGGAAACGTGGATAATCTTCAGATTCCACGTTGGAATGTTGGGAATTGGAATAGAGCGGTTTTTCAAAGTTGGATGGAAATATTTTTTTCTTCTTAAGAGAGTTTTGCTATGTTAAAAATTTTGCACGTCGGAGAATATATGCAAGGGGGAGTGGCTACTTATGTAAATACGATCCTGAGTAATTCCTCGAATAATATTGAGCACTACTTGTTACTTGCTCATGGGAAATCGGAGAAAAACTGGAATATCCCACATGAAAGAATTTTCTTCTATTCTTATGAACGAAACCTATATAATATTTGGAGTGCAATCAAATATATTAGAGAGTTTATTATTAATCTGAATCCAGATATAGTTTTTGTTCATAGTACATGGGCGGGGGTTTTTGTCCGGTTACCATATTTGTTGAGTAAACGTAATGTAAAGATTATTTATAATGCACATGGATGGGCTTTTTTGAGAGATACGGCAAAACCTTATAAAATAGTTTATGGATTGATAGAGCGTATTCTTCTTTCTGTTACTGATTGTGTTGTTAATGTATCTAACTATGAGCAGCAAGCTGCTTTGAAGTATGGACTAAAGCCCCATAAAATGGTTAGGATTTACAGTGGAGTTGATGATACTTGGTCTTCATATACAACACCATATAGTATGGAGAAGGGTAAAATCAATCTGTTGTTTGTGGGGCGTTTTGATCGTCCTAAAGGATTGGATTGGCTTTTAGAAATCATGTCCGATGTTCAACTTTCTTTTGTGCATCTTTATGTCATAGGTGCTCCTGTTGTTGATAGAAAGATGAATTCATATAAAAACACAGATCGAGTTACATATTTAGGTTGGATCCCTCATAAAGATTTAGGACGATATTATTCTGCCTGTGATGCAGTGATTATGCCATCGCTATGGGAGGCCTTTGGCCTTACTGCTGTAGAGGCAATGTGTAATAATAAGCCAGTTTTGGTTAGTGATCGCGGAGCACTTCCGGAGTTGGTACGAGATGGTGTGAATGGGTATATCTTTTCCTTGGAGAAGGAGAACCTAGTAAAACTGTTGCTATCTCTGGACAATGAGTCTCTAGCTGAAATGGGACGTGCGGCTCGTGATATCTATGAAACCGAGTTTTCGGCAGATGTCATGCGGTCTAATTTGAATAACCTTTATGTATGTGTGGCGAATCAATATGAAAATTAACTTTTTGATAGGCAGCCTTGTGTTGCGCGAAAAAAAAACAGGAGTGCACCTGTACTATGAAAATATTATACAGAAATATATTTCAAATCATGTATATAATTTTAGTGTATCTGTATATGAATCATATGCCAGCTTGAGAAAACGATATGCGAAGAAAATTCCCTATGAGCCTTATTTGAATACGAGTTTTCGTTTTGCAAGGTTTTTGACATACTTTTTCCCAATTGAATTTTTTTTTGGACGTTCCGAGATCTATATTTGTGATGGATTATCCCCTAAGACTTTATTTAAAAGCAAAAGGGTTTTTGTGATACATGATCTAATGGTGTATCTTTATCCACAAAATTATACATTTCTCATGAAAATGTATTTGAGAAGTTTTTTTGAACGTGCTGCTAAGGAAGCGGATCTTGTTATCACTGTGTCGGAAACGACAAAAAGAGATGTTGTTAGAATCTTAGGCGTGCCAGAGAGTCGTGTTTCTGTTGTTTATAATGGTGTGGAATCCTATGAGGGGGGGGGGGATATTCGGAGTGAAATATATCATGCTATAAAAAAAAGATATTTTTTCTATATAGGTGATTTTCGAGATAATAAGAATGTCATATCTGCTATACAAGCATTTGAAAGATATATATTACAAGATAAAGATATATATTTTTTTTTGGCAGGCAATCCGAAAGGAAAAAATTATGAGTATATAAAAAAATACATTAAACATCGTGGTCTTAGTTCTAAAATAACCTTTTTGGGATATATCAGCAATGATGAAAAAGTTGTTCTATATCAACACGCACATGCTTTTGTTTTTGTGTCACTATATGAAGGGTTTGGTGTTCCTATCATAGAGGCGATGCTTTATGGGACACCCGTGATTACAAGCAACTGTTCCTCTATGGCTGAAATTGCAACAGATGGCTCGGCACTTTTAGTTGACCCTACAAACATTGAGGAAATTTGCGATGCTATGTCTACAATTGCTGATCCGTTGCTTCAACAACGACTTGTGAAACAAGGAAAATTCATTGCAGCGCGCTATACATGGGAAGCCGCATATCGTGATTTTTACAATGCTATTGATAAGATTTCATAAGGTGGTGCGCGAAAAATGCAAATCAGTATAAAAAAGTTACACCGAACAATAATATTCCTCAGTATTGTATTTATGCCAATCACAGCTTTGAACGTACCTGTGTTTTCTTCTATATTTCGTGGACTATCAGAAGAAGCGGCGTTTTACCCGCTTTTCTTTGGCATCTTTTTGTGGCTCGGAGAAAAGATAATAATCCGACAGCCAATCCATATACCTAAAAATGTGTGTTTTAAATTGTTTTTATCGTTTTTGGTGTGGGTATTGTTGAGTGGATTTCTAAATGCTTTTGATATATATTCGAATTCTTTTCGTGGAGTTTCAGGAGGAATGCGCTTCGTTACTCTTTTTATAGGATTTATCTTTTTTTCTGCCGTTTTACTCTATTTATTTGATAATTTGCAAAATGATAAAAAGTGGCTTTTAGAAAATTTTGAGCGTGCAATTTTTTTTTCCTTCACTCTGGCAGGTACGTATTCCGTTTTTGAAATATTGCGTTATGTGGGGGTTCCCATTTCTTACGAAGTTTTAGCTGTTTTTGACGGGTTTTTTCGATCTGCCCCCTCAGTTAATCCTTTTGAGATGAGGCTTCATTCCATTTGCATGGAGCCGTCTTTCTTTGGCTTTTTTGCCTCCATTATGTTTCCGTGGATTTTTGGTGGAATGTTTTTGAAGAGACATCGACTATGGTTTCTGTTTGGGTGTTTATATCTAATTGTACTCCTTGTTTTAACTTTTTCACGAAGCCTTCTCGTTATCATTCTTGTTGAATTTTTTTTCATGTTATATTTATATCGCTTTGAAATCCAGTTTCAAAAAAAGTTTTTTACTTATTTTTTGAGCGTTTTAATTATAGGGGTGCTCGTAGGGATAGAGGTGGTGGGTATTGCAGGATTTCGGGAACTGATCACATGGGCTGAAGGAGATGTCTTGCAGATTTTTTTCTCGTTATTTAAACTAGAGGATGAATCTGTAATAGCTCGTTATGGATCACAAATGGCAGCAATTAATATGTTTTTGGAGCATCCGTTTACTGGTGTTGGACTAGGGCAATATGCTTTTGGGGTGAACGAATTTATGCCGTCTTGGGCATATGAAAGCGAGGAGATTAGCAATACAGCCTTCGGTTTTGTTAACGGAGTATGGCCTATTTGCCATGGTTTATATGCGCGTCTCTTAGGAGAAACAGGAGCTCCGGGGCTGATGCTATGGATTTCTGTTTGGGGGGGGCTTTGCTATAAACTAATTCGAAGCTGTTCTATAGTTGATAGGGCAGAAGGTTTGAGGATTAAGAATTTTTTTGTATCGACACTGGGATTTCTTTTCTTTGGGGTAATGCATGATTCTTTTGGGATGATTGTTGTATGGATTCTCATGGGGACGGGTATGGTGCTGATAGAGTGGGATCAAGAGGAGGGGAATAAGGATGGCGATGCCTATCGTGTGGGTAATTCTGGTAAACTATAATGGTAGCGAGGATACGATCGAGTGTATTCATAGTCTGAAAGCGACCCAATTTGAGGGGATGAGAATTTTGATTGTGGATAATGCGTCTGAAGAGAATGATAAAGATAGGTTATGCTCTTGTCTTAATGATCGAATAGAGTGCTTATTTTTATCAGAAAACGTTGGCTTTGGCGTTGCAAATAATATGGCTGCTAAGTATGCCCTTGCAAGAGGAGCAGAGTATTTATTGATTTTGAATAATGATACGATTGTTTCTCCGAATTTACTCCCTGTATTACACAAATATGCGGATACCGATAGAGTCCTCGTTCCTTCTATTTTTTATTTTGACCGTCCATCTGAATATTGGTATGCCGGTGGGGAGGTTTCGCGCTGGAAAGGGACATCTGTCCATTGGACAAAGAAAAAAACAGGGATACAGGTAGGTTTTGCAACGGGATGTTGTATTTTTTTACATCGTAGTATTGTAGAACGATATGGTTTATTTGATGAAAATTATTTTATGTACTACGAGGATACAGATTTTTCAATTAAACTCCAACAGCATGGGATTCCTATTTATTATATATCAGAGGCTAAAATTTGGCATAAAGTGGGGCGAAGCAGTGGTAAAATCAGTGGGTTTCAAGAATATTATATTCAACGCAATCGTCTCTACATAATGAATAAATATCGTGATTATTTTTACTTGAGAATCTCTTTGATGTATTTTTTTCTTACGCGCCTTTTTATGATGTTCTCTCACATCATTAGAGGTCAATCTATAAAGTACATTTTAAAGGGAATTTTAGATTTTTGCAATAATAAACTGGGGGAACAAAAAATATGTTGATTTTCCTCTCTTTGCTTGTTTTCCTTCTTCTAAATTTAGTTATAGCTCTGATTGCCAGCAGAACCGCTAAGAGCCGTTATTTGAGTCGAAAAGAAAGTATAAACACTCTCACTGTTGTTGATCAAGCGAGGCAAAGTGTGGGCATTATGAGTGTGATAGCAGATTATGTGGAAAGTTTAATTCGCTATCAACTGAGATTATTGGGAAATGTACCTTCGCATCGTGTGCGAAATTTGATTCTAACCCATATTTATGGTATGAAGATAGGAAAAAGAGTGGTCATTTATGGCGGCTTCGAAATAAGGAGTCCGTGGAACATTTCGATAGATGAAGGGACTATTATCGGGGATGAGTCTAAATTAGATGGAAGAAATGAGATCGTGATTGGAAAAAATGTTAACTTTAGTACAGGAGTGTGGATTTGGACGGAGCAACATGACTTTCAAAGTCCTTCATTTGCCTGTAAAGGCGGAAAAGTAGAAATTGGTGATCATGCATGGATAAGTACGCGCTCAATCATCTTGCCGGGGAGGAAAATTGGTGAGGGTAGTGTTGTTGCTGCGGGAGCTGTTCTTACAAAAAATACAGAACCATATGGGGTTTATGGTGGCGTTCCCGCAAAAAAAATAGGAGAGCGTATTCGTCACTTAGAGTATAGTTTTAATGGAGAACATTATCATTTTTTTTGAAATGGTTGTGAAATAATGGATATGATACAGTTTTGTAAGGTACATCATATAGAATGGGCTTTTTTTGATTGCTTTGATACTTTACTTCACCGTACGATTTTAGAGGATGAGTTGCGTTATAAGTGGGCGCAAATTATATCAGAAGAATGTTCGTTAGGGTCTAGTGAAGTGTTGATAGATATTCGGCAAAATGTTCTTGAGGAATTCCATCAGAAAGAAAATTTTAACTATAATTATATAGATGTTATGGAGGCTGTTTATACGCGTTTATTGTATATGCAAAATTCATCATTTACTGTTGAGAAACAAAAGTTCCTCAGCATGACTATCATGCAAGAAATTGCCCTAGAGCGTGGAGGAACGGTAATTGATGACAGCAATGTAGAGCTTTTGCATAGATTAGCTGAGAGTGGGATTAAGATAGCTATAATATCTGATTTTTATATAGGAGAAGATGGGCTTCGTGAGATTTTATCGGGAAAAAATATTCTCCCATATATAGAACGAATATTTGTATCCTGTGATTATAAAAAACGAAAATCGGATGGCGATTTATATCGTGCTGTATTGGAAGAACTCAACATAGGTGGAGAAAAGTGTATTATGTTGGGCGACAACAAAAAATCTGATGTAAAAAAAGCACAAATCTATAAAATAAATGCTTTTTTTCGCCCATACTATCCTGAGCTTCGATCACCTGAGAGCGTATTGAATCAAATTTATAAAAATAATGTTGAGGATGCGACTCCTGGACTTCAGTATGCCTATAGTATTTACCTGTTTTTTTATCGTCTTTATGTTCGGCTGCGAGAAATAAACCAGACAAATGTTTTTTTCCTTGCACGTGAGGGCGAATTCTTAAAGGAAGCATTTGATGCTTTTTTACACATTAACAATGTCAAGGATATACGAACGTATTACTTGTATGTATCGAGAAAGTCAACATTGATGCCTTCTCTAAAATCTTTAGAAGAGGAAACATTTAAGAATGTCTTTCGGCATACGGGCACTTTGAGTTTGCAAGGATTTCTTGACGTCTTGGGTTTTTCAGAATTGGATAAGGAAAAAATTTATCAAAGCTTGAAAGTGGGCGATCCTAAAGATGTATATCGGAACTTTGCGCAAAGTGATGTCTTTTTTTTGCTATGTAGGAATCCTGTGTTTTTAGATATCTATGAAAACAATCGTCAAGCTATGAGGCAATCTTTTATTTCATATGTGCAGTCTTTTAATGTGGATTTATGCCATAACGAGTTTATCCTTGTGGATGTTGGCTGGAAAGGAACGATACAGGATAACATTTATCATATTTATAATGGAACGGTCAAAGTCCATGGATTTTATATAGGTTTGACTGGATTGGGGGATTTTTTACCGAATAACCTAAAAGAAGGTCTGTTGTTTTCGGTGGCACCGATAAAATCTAAGGATTATGGAATTTGGCTGAATCGAGAGTTCTATGAGCGTTTTATGCGAGCTTCCCATGGTATGACCATATGCTACAAGATTAGGGCCGGTGTTGGTGAACCTGTTCTAGAAGATGTTAACTCAGAAATTGATGCATATTATTATGCAAGACCGACACAGAGAAAATTAATCTCAGTTATTGAACAAATAACACAGACGTTCTTGCCGTATACTGGCGCAGAACGCTATATAGAAAAATTATTGCGTTCTTTGCATAAAAAGGCTGTTCTATGCACAAATTCCAAAGAGCTTATATTCGAGCGAAATCTATTTGCGTTAAATAAAGAAAGTTTTTTGAATGTGTGGGAAAAGACCAGTACTCTTGAAACATTAGTAATGATGATGAAGAGAGTCAAATATATCGCAAAAAATCTATTTAACATAGAATTTTACAATAAGAGTTTCATGGTATATAGCTTGCCTCCTTGTTTTGTAATGTTATGGGGACGGTGTATCTATATGAAACAGAAATTGAGAGGTGAACTTTAATGAAGCGCGTGGGGATAATTACAATCACGAGTGGAATGAATTATGGAAACAGCCTCCAGAATCTTGCTTTGATTATGTTTTTGCGAGATATGGGTGTCGAGGCAGAAACTATCTTGAATCGCCATCGGTGTTCACATATACCCTTACAGGGGTTGGCTAAACTAAAGTCCATGCTGACAATTTTATTGAACTATAAGGGGAATGGGGGCGGAGAGCGTCTGGATTTGATTCGTCAGAAGAAGTATTTGGAATTTGATCGGAAGTATATTCCTTTTTCGAAAACGATGATAGTGGGAGGAAGAGTTCCTGAAACATTAAAGAATGAATATGATTTCTTTATTACCGGAAGTGATATTGTTTGGAATCCGTTTTATTGCACACCAGTTATGTTTCTTCAGTTTGCAAAAAAGGTGCAGCGTATTTCTTATGCTGCGAGTTTTGGGATAAGTGCTCTTCCTGCAAAACATAGGGAACAATATGCTACATGGTTAAGTGACATGCAGGCGATTTCTGTACGAGAAAATGCGGGGAGTCATATTGTAGAAGAGTGTATTGGGACGACACCGCCAGTACACATTGATCCGACTTTATTGATACCTAGAGAACAGTGGGAAGAGCTTGCTCAAAAACCAGATTGGTATCATGGGCAAAGATATATGCTAACCTATTGTTTAGGTAATCCTCCAGATAAATACCAGAGGGATATTGTTCGAATATGTGAAGAACATGTTCTTGAAAACATTCGGATCTTAGACGAATCCTTCCCAGAAGGTTATACGGTTGATCCTTGTGAGTTCTTATATTTGGTTTTTCATGCAGAGTTGATCTATACGGATTCCTTTCATGGGGCTGTATTTTCAACAATATTTGAGAGGCCTTTTATTGTATTCGCTAGAGAAGAGACTCAAGAAAATTTTTGCAACATCACTTCGCGTATAGAGAACCTCCTTACGATGTTTTCGTTGGAGGATAGACTGCTATCCTCTACAAATAAAAAATGTTTGGAAACTCCGTTCTTACTCCATTTTGATAATAAAGATGAGATATTAAAAAAAGAGCGAGAGTGTGCAAAGTTGTACTTGGAAAAGGCACTTGGACTTTGAAGGAGTTTGTTTGTGTTAGTTGATAAGGACTCGTGCACGGGATGTTCTGCTTGTTTTTCGGTATGTCCTACTCGTGCTATTAAGATGTCACAGGACGAAGAAGGTTTTTGGCATCCAATCATTAATATGGACAAATGCATTTCATGTGGACGTTGTGAACGCGCTTGTCCCTTGCTGCACAATGTAGAAACTAGAGAGGTTCGTGAGGTTTATGCTTGTTACAGTATGGTGAACTCGATTAGATTAGATAGTTCCTCGGGCGGTATCTTTTCTGTCTTATCAGAACAGATCCTGCACCAGGGGGGGATCGTTTTTGGTGCTGCATTTGAGGAAGAGTACCGTGTAGTCCGTCATATAGGAGTTGAAGATGCGGAAGGAATTTCCAAATTGTGCGGGTCAAAATATGTTCAAAGTGACATGAGCAGTGTTTTTGCTGCAATACAGAAATATCTGTCTGAGAGGCGTTATGTCCTATTTGTTGGAACACCTTGTCAAGTGGCAGGATTGCGTAATGTTGTAAAAAAAAATATAGAGTATTTGTTAGCGGTAGAGTTTGTGTGCCATGGTGTTCCTTCGCCTGCGGTCTGGTCTTCTTTTTTGCAGGAAATTGCTTCCGACAATACAGCTATACAGGGACTGAAGTTTCGAGATAAAAGTCTCGGGTGGAGAAAATACACAATGAAGATTTTCTTTGAAGATGGTGAAATATATAGATCCAATGTAGAAGAAAATCTCTATTTACAAGGGTTTTTAAGTGGGCTGTATATGCGCCCTTCTTGCTACAAGTGTTCTTTTCGCAAGAAAAAACGTGTAGGGGATCTTATGTTGGGAGACTGTTGGGGGATCGAACGGATGTCCGAAGATCAATCCTTCTTAACGGATCAAGGCGTATCACTCCTTTCTATTCAGTCAGATCTAGGAGAACATTTTTGGAAGAAGATTAAATCGCGACTACATATTGAAAAGATCAGTTATATGCAAGCAATGAAATACAATCGTGCAATAATTAGTGATTCTTACCATCATCCTCGAAGAAGTATATTTTTTAAACAGTTCGCAAAAAAAACATATCCAACCAGTCAAATCATTGCAGATGAACTTGATTTAAATATAAAAGAAAGGCTTCACCGTCGATTATGGGCGATATGTGAGTTAGTGAAAAATTGGTGTATACGCAATAGTGTGTGAAGGTATTTGTTATAATAATTTGGGGTATATGATCTGATGGGAGAAAGTAAAGCTCTTACTGCTGGTATTGGCTACACAATTGGAAATTTGCTTATAAAAGGAATTGTTTTCTTTTCTTTACCCATATTCACAAGGATTCTTTCTCCGGAGGACTATGGAATAGTAAATACTTATACGGCCTACAATGCAATTTTCTGTATGGTTCTTGGGTTGTCTTTGCATACAAGTTTTCGAGCTGCAAAATTAAAGTTTGCAGGGGAAGGAGAATTGGATCGTTATACTTCTTCTTTATTGCCCATTTACCTTATAGGAATCGTAATCGGTATTTTCTTTCTCAAAAAAATATCCGTGGAGTTTGCGCTGTTCCAAGGACTCTCATCCGATTTATTAATTTATTTGTTGGTAATAGACGCTGCTTTTACGGGACTTTTACATCTATACAACGCTCGTATTTCCTTGGATTATCAGTATAAAAAATATCTGTGGATGTCTCTTTTTCTTACCTCTGCTAGTATGGTTTTGTCTGTGTTTTTTATTCTTTTTCCTTTTTCAGATCAACGGTATATGGGAAGAATATGGGGGGGATTTTTACCGTTATTGTGTCTTATCTGTTATATCGTGTATACTTTGATCAAAAAAGCTCCCGCAATTCCAAATTACAGGTTTTGGCGATTCGGCATTTTTTATAGTCTTCCGTTGATTCCGCACGGTTTAGCACTGGTTCTTATGGGGCAGTGTGATCGTATTATGATTCAACATTTTAATGGGGCGTATGATGTTGGAATATATAGCCTAGCGGCAAATGTAAGTATTATTTTGCTGGTTATTTCTCAATCACTCGACTCTTCGTGGGGAGTATGGTTTTTTGAGAAGATGAGTCATCAGAGGATAGAGGATATCTATCATAAAAGCTCAGAGTATATTGCCTTATTTACCGCTGTGGGTGTTCTTCTAATTGCTGCTGCTCCAGATATTATTCGAATTATGTCTAGTGGAGAGTATTGGGCTGCAAAAGATGTTGTGATTGTTTTGCTATGGGGAAATTATTTTTCTTTTTTATATTTAAGTATTGTTCATTATGAATATTTTTATAACAAAACATATTTAGTGTTGATTGGAACCGTTCTTTCTGCGACCTTGAATGTTGGTTTAAATTATTATACAATACCGCTATATGGATATATGGCCGCAGCTTATACTACATTAGTCAGCTATGTTCTAAATTTTCTTTTTCATTATGTAATTATATTTTTCTTATATAAGCATCGCCCGCTAAATGTGTATACTACATTTTTGTATATTTTCTATACTGCTATAGCAGGAAGTATATCGTTACTTTATCAAAACGAATATGTTTTGCGTTATGGAATTGTGATGATAATACTTTTGTTGGTATATAGGATGAATTATATATCAGTGAATACGAAATGGAAGAAAATTCTCATGAGGTATAAGAATAGAGGTGTTCAATAGACACCTTCTTTATGAAAATAATATTTAGAATAAATATCTATTTAACTAGAAAGGATAGAAACATTATGGCTATATTGGCAATGGATTACATGCAAAAAACAGCAGAGAGATTTCTTAAAAAGATTGCAGTCGATTTCAATCATCTTTATACTGAGTATGCGGTATTACCTGTCTAAAGAATGGATGGTTAGTAGTGTCAAATGCTGTAAGAAATAATTCACTGGATTTGTTGCGTATCATAGCTATGATGATGATTATTTCCATGCATTATGTCGGACATGGAGGGGGCGATACAGCTGTTTATGGAAGCGTTGCTAATTTGGAGGCATGGCTGATAAAAAGCTTCGTCTCAGTTGGTGTAAATTGCTATATTCTGATTACAGGGTATTTTTTGATAAATTCTTTACAGTTTTCATTTACAAAGATTGTCAGAATATGGGGGAGCTTGTTCATATATTCTATGGCAGGTTTTTTTCTTTTTTTTGCAATGGGTGATTTTGAATGGTCGTGGAAAGATTTTTTGAAAGCG
>NZ_CP016201.1:203667-209029 GCF_001683335.1 Selenomonas sp. oral taxon 126 | reverse complement strand
CTTCCGATCAAAGGAAACGCCTACTGGTTTGCTACTATGTATATAGGGGTGTACTTGTTACATCCGTATATTAACCGTATGCTCAAGGGCTTAAATAGTTTTGATGCAAAAAAGCTAATAGGAATTCTGATAATCCTTTTTTCTATATATTCGTTTATTGGTGATGTATATCAGGTACACTCGGGTTTTTCTCTCGTATGGTTTATTGTTGTATATTTGATAGGTGGATATATTAGATTGTTTCAAAGAGAGGATAAAGGCATGACGATGTATATATATATATATATATTGTCATGCTTGTTCATGTTTCTCTCGTTCATGTTTTTATTGAAGTTTATTTCGTGGGAATCCCCATCGTACGATATATTATCAATCTTTTATAAATACAACTCCCCAATTAACTTAATTGCGTCGGTTTCTTTTTTCCTTTTCTTTATCAAGGTTAATATTTTTTCTAATAAATATGCTTTGTGGATTCGTTTTTTTGCACCCTTGACGTTTGGCGTATATTTAATCCATGATAATATCTTTGTGAGAGAACATTTGTGGCATCAATGGCTTCAGACTCCCGTATACTATAATAGCCCTTTTTATGCCATCCATTGGGGGATTAGCGTTATAACTGTCTTTCTTATATGTGCATTGATTGAATGGGGGAGAAGAAAGTTTACAGATCTTTTGATTGCATTGATTCGTAGATTATGTAACTAACTCAAACTTTGCAAATCAAAAGATCGAAATTTCAGTTCAAGATAATTTCAAAAATTTATGGTAGCCATGATAAAGAAGGGGGGGATAATATGCAGATAGTATTACTTTCAGGTGGGGCAGGCAAACGCCTGTGGCCGTTGTCCAATGAACTATACTCAAAACAATTTCTGCGCCTTTTGCCATTGGAAGATGGATCACGCGAATCAATGATTCAGCGTGTTTGTCGTCAGGTACGGAGTGCTGCTCCGGATGTTCCTATTACGGTTGCGACGGCGCAAGAGCAAACATCCCTGATTCGGCGTCAGCTTGGCACGGGTGTCAATATCTCCATCGAGCCATGCAGGCGGGATACGTTTCCGGCGATTGCGCTGGTTTCTGCATATTTACACGAGGTGAGTGGTGTTCCTCTCGATGAGGCAGTGGCGATTTGTCCTGCTGATCCCTATGTCGATGAGGGCTATTTTCATGCGGTGCTTCAACTGCTCAAGGAGGCTGAACAAGAGGGGGCGGCAAATCTTGTGCTGATGGGGGTTGAGCCGACCTATCCGAGTGAGAAGTATGGCTATATTATGCCTCTTTCTCAGGAAAAACAAAGTAAGGTACAGGCGTTTAAAGAAAAACCGGATAAAGAAACCGCTGAGAAATATATTGCGCAGGGGGCGCTGTGGAACAGCGGTGTTTTTGCATTCAAGCTGGGCTATGCTCTTGATAAAGCCCGTGAACTGCTTGACTATACGGACTATGAGGATTTGTTCAATCGCTATGAGGAGTTGACCAGAATCAGCTTTGATTATGCAGTCGTTGAAAAGGAATCCAGTATTGTTGTGCAGCGTTATAGTGGTACATGGCTTGATATTGGGACGTGGAATACGCTTGCCGAAGTGATGCCGGAGAACACGATCGGGCGTGTTATGCTGGATGAGACCTGCACGAATGTTCATGTCGTAAATACGCTCCCCATGCCGATCCTTTGCATGGGGCTGAAGAATGTTGTGGTTGCAGCGAGCCCTGAGGGCATCCTCATTGCAGACAAGAAACGTTCGAGTGCAATGAAACCGTACGCGGAACGTCTGCATACGCCTGTGATGTATGCAGAAAAATCATGGGGCGAGTTCCGTATCATTGACGCAGAAACAGAAAGTCTAACGATCAAGATTACACTCAGTCCTGGGCGCGCGCTTACCTATCATTTGCACGAGCGCCGCGATGAAACGTGGACAGTGATCGAGGGGCGCGGCTGGGTGAAGCTCGATGGCAATGAGTTTGCAGTGGCCGAGGGGCAGACAGTGCGTATCCCGAGGGGGGCTTTCCATACGATACGCGCGGAGACACTGCTGAAGGTGATGGAGATCCAGACGGGGGAGGATATCGATGCGGAGGATAAGATTGTGTGGTCGCAGTCTCTTTAGCTAGTGCTCCAAATATAACACACCAGAGGTGGTGGAGGCATAAATATCATCAAGGTTTGAAAAAGGGGATCTTGATGCTATCTGTGCTCATGAGGGACGCGAAGACGGAGAAGATGCGACGAGGAAGATGCTTGAAGTGAGAAGCCGCAGAAATGGTAGGCATTTGCAGTGTGAAGAAGACGGCTGATGTGGCAACACCTGAGAAAATATTGTATTAGCTCGTGCTATTTTATTGGAAAACGTATCTTCTAAGATTACAGTTGCTTGTTTACCTGCGAAGTTTGAGTTGCTTGAGATATTATTGCAAGAGGAGGATAAAATCTCATGAATCACACAATGAGCAATGAACGTATGGAAAAACTGCTTTCCAGCACAGAAACATCTATTTGTGATTTTAAGCAGCAGATATATGCTATGGATGAAGAACGTGGTCGCATCAGTTTCTTAAAGGATATTTTGTGCATGGCAAATACAGTTCGCGAGGAATCTGCATATATTGTAATTGGAGTACAGCAGCAAGATGGATACAATTATTTTCAAAATGTGGATACCTCTGTGGATGAAAATAGTTTCTTAACATTCCTAAAGTCAAATATAGGTCCTAGACTTCCTATCTTTTCATATTATCATTTTAGGTATAAGAAATATATCTTGGGTATTATTGAAGTCGGCGTTGGCACAGAGGGACCCTATTACTCTATGAAAGATTATGGAGATAAAATTAAGAAGGATACTATTTATTGTCGGTATTCTTCCAGTAACCATGAGGCTGATGAGCGGGATATCGTAGAAATTACTGAATGGATGAATAATTCCTCGCAAGATAAATATAGTGTTCTTTTCAGTGATTTGGAAAAATTTGATGTAGATAGGTATAATTATGTACTCTTTTGGGGAAATGATAGCCAGAAAATAGATGAGTCTAAGTATGCTTTATTGGGAAAAATTAACTGGAGCTTGATTGTTGATATGCAGCGGGGCTCGGAAACTAATGAATTTTACCATCATATTCATCATAGTATGGATAAGAAGATCTCTGTTCATACACTTACTTCCGATGAATATCGCGTACAAACTTTTTCAGAAGGA
The DNA here is from genome assembly GCF_001683335.1 of Selenomonas sp. oral taxon 126. GTDB lineage: Bacteria > Bacillota > Negativicutes > Selenomonadales > Selenomonadaceae > Centipeda. The sequence goes on along the minus strand of NZ_CP016201.1, from coordinate 205,820 downwards.
AAAACATTGCTTTGGTTTTTGGCTGGCGCTGAAAAAAATAAAAACGATATTTCGGTCACTGCGCGTGAATGGAGAAAAGAATATTTCCGCAAGGTTGAATCAGTTCTTTCGTATATAAATCAGAATGCACAAAAGCCTCTTATTTATGTTTCTTTATTGATGGATGATGAATTTTCTATTATTGTCGATTGTGTTGTAGGAGCTCATGAAGATAATCCTCTGTTTGGAAAATATATTACCATTCAATGGACGAGTGAGTTCGACAGAAGTGAAGAAAACGGGTATATCAGAGCACAAGGAACTTTGCACGGAATTTTTTCTGTATTTCATTTGTTTGATAAATATGAACCCCGGGATATGGATGAAATGTATAGATTGCCCACTAGTACAGGTGTAATGAAGGAAATCAATCGCAGAAGTTGGATTGATGAGGAATTAGAACCATTATATGAAAAAATTTCTTTTGATAATCGAAGTGTAGGAATTGATGAGGAAAATAAATTCTTTTGTGGTGGTGTAATTCCTTGGAATAGGATGAACCCCTGTATTGCTGTAAAAAGAGGAAAATATGACGAGTTGGTAGAGGCAATAACAAACCGATTGTCACCCAAAAATAATCGAGCCAATATGATTCGCTTTGAATACCAAGCAGGAGCTGGAGCAACAACGATAGCGCGTATGCTGGCTTGGCATTTTCACGATAAATGCCCTGTGGTTGTTCTTCATAAATACTCAACAGGCACCGTTGAACGCCTGAAGTCTATTTATACAGACACAGAAAAATCCCCCATGCTTCTTGTCATTGACCAAATCAATATCGATGAGCAGATTGTTGAGGACTTGAAACAGGCTCTTCAAGTGGAACAAGTACAGGTGCTGATTCTATTTGTAAAGAGGTATTTATATTCGTATAACAAAGAAAATAATTCAAATTCCTATTATTTACCAGAAAATTTAGATAGAAGTGAAAAAGAGGCTTTTGGACATCTTTATATGGATCGTCTTAGTAAGCTTGATATAGACTCATATGAAAAAACACAACGACGTAATGCGTTGTGTCTAATGAGCATGGATAAAAACACATCTCAAACGCCCTTTTTATATGCATTAACTACTTATGAGTCAAACTTTATTAAACTGGATGATTATGTTGCAAGCCATTTGTCCAAATTGGATGAGTATCAAGAAAAAGTCTTTCGACTTTTGTCTGTGGTACAAGTGTATGCAGGATGCGAAGTGCCTTTATTTGCTTTGCCAAGTGAATCGGCAGGATGTGTTGGTCGAATGAAGCTGGAGAATCGTTTCACAGGGGATCAAAAGACCTTGTTGATATTTTCTTCAGTGGGGGTTAGAATCATTCACCATTGTGTTGCTCAGGTTGTCCTACAATATATATGTAGCTTGCATATGAAAAATAAATCAGGCTGGAAGAATAACTTGAAAGAATCCTTGTTAAAAACTATTCAAGATTTTCTACCATATCACGAACATGCCAGTATTCATGATATCCTACAAAAAATTTTTTTCCAGCAAACAGATAGTAAAATCAAGAGAGTTCACTTTGCAGATGCCATCGAAGACTTAGGCACTCCCGAAGAAAAGGGGGCAATATTTGCGTGTTTGTGCGATTCGTTTCCATATGATCCATATGTATATAGCAATAGAGCGAGATATTATCATTTCTTGGTTGAAGATGAAGAACTTGCTTTGGCAGAAATAAATCGTGCAATAGACTTGAAAGAAGATTACACCTTCTTTCATATCAAGGGAAATATCCTGACAAGAAGGTTTTTGATTTCTATAAAAAATAATGCTGAAGAAATAAGAAAAAACATAGTTTTCTTTATCGATGAAGTAACTGCCGCAAAGAAACAAGTTTTTTCAGCATATGATAAATCTATAGAGCTTAAATATAACAATACCTATGCATATACGGATAAAATCAGGTTTTGTGTAAGCGTTATAAAGAATATAAGACATACGGTATATCAAGATAAAACAACGACAGACTTTCTTAAGTATGAGAAGTTTTATTGGTATATGGAAATGATGGATGATATTCAAAATATATTGGATAACATGCAATCACTTCAAGAATATGCTGGTATTGATTTTGGATCAGATTTGGAAATGTATCGCAATCAGCTGATGGA
>NZ_CP016201.1:185055-203642 GCF_001683335.1 Selenomonas sp. oral taxon 126 | reverse complement strand
AGTTCAAAGGGGATACGAGTGCTGCAATCGAGGGGTGGAACAATTTGCTGACGAAAAAAGATGTATACAGACCTGTTATTCGCAGATTGTTGGTTGAAGGTTATGCCTGTGAATGTGGAGGACGATGGAATAAACTTAACAAAAAGAAACAGGAATATGTAAATAAAATTCTTGAGGCCAATATTGCGGAAGAGAGAGATGAGCCCAAGAATGTTCTCAAGTGGTTTTATTTCATTAGGCTTTTTGAAGGAAATTTAAGGAAAGCTGTTCAATCTTTTTCTATGTCGTCATCATATGATGATATGGTATACTATTTTTATGGAATGGTTGTCTCTTACGTGTATGTTGTTGAATATCAAGATAATGAATTTATGAATATGGCGCAGCGATATGCGAATAAATGTGAAAATTTGGCGAGAAATTTTCCTAACCGTAGTGCTGTAAAAGAGTTCTATGATCCACAAAAAACGGATATACTGAGTATTGTCGATTATCATTCCCTAAGACAGAATAGGGAGGGATTTGACGATGTTCTGGCTGCCGTACATAAAATTGAAGGACGAATTCTTCGTATTGATAAACCCGAGTCCGGCGTAATTCAGATTGAAGGAACTAAATTCCAGGTGAAGTTTAATCCGAGCCGAAATAAGGAGGCCATTTATAGAAAGGATAGAGATGAAAATAAACGAGTTGAATTTGTTCTAGGATTTCGATATGAGGGACCCTATGCATATGCTGTTACAAGTCTCTAGAGAATCACTGAAAAATTCTGGCTCGTCGCTGTTTGATATAAGTAGATGAAAGATTAGCAGGTCTTATCATAGCACTCAATCAACTTAGCCATGCGCTCATCCATCAACAACTGGTTGCGCACGAGTAGGGAGTGTGAATGTCAATGAAAAAGTGAGCCACATTTGATCAAGAAAAAGTGAGCCATGTGATCATGAATCATTGAGCCATTAAGACATATTCAGACGTTGCTGCTGGTTCGACAGACGGTAAGATTCACCGTTCAATTTCGCTTGTCAAGGGCGCTGCATTTCTTGTAGCGAGTAGGCAGGCGCGTTTATGCTGAATGCTGTCATCAAGTGCGTCTTGCCTGTGCCGGGGTTGCCCATCAGCACGAGGTTCTCGTGCTGGTCGTGGCCGGTCGTCTGGGAGGATATGCGGCGGACTTCCGTGCATCTGCGTCGTAGGGATGCTTGGGTAGTGGCAAGAGGGGCTGGTCGATGAGGTTTTCCATGAGTCCCTTTTTCGTTGCCGCTCCTGGCATTGCAGAAGTTCGTTTGTAAGCAGTAGTGTGCCGCGAGTGCCGTATTGATTTCCAGCGGCACTCGCGACATGGTTTGTATTTCATTCCATCGTCAACCGATGGCATCAAAGTGTAAAATAAGCCTAGAGCTGTTGCAGGAAAAAAGTGAAAATTATCGAATTTTAGTAAAAGTATAAAGGAAATGAGCCTCCGCGCTGTTTGATATGGATAGCCGAAAAGAAACGAATGTTCTTTGTGCTCGTATACTTCCCTGATAGTGGACAGATTATGGGTTTTGGACGTCTAGGTTCAGTTTGCCACATTCTAGATATACGAGCAATCTGGACGAATTTGAGATGGCGCCAGGTTCTCGGTGCGGCGTCGTAAGCAGGATAGCTTTTGCCGCAATGGCCTTGCGGGCAGGGAAACTTCCCTCCACGTCGAATAAAACGCCGTTTTTAGGCGTTGCCCATAGTGAACAGTGAAAGGTTCGTTTGTATTTTTATCAGGAGAAGGATTATGGCCCTTATTGAAGGAATTCGCATTCAAAATTATTGTGCATTACGAGACGTTACCTTGGGGAGGATTGGAACAATACCGGAGTATCGTGATGCTGAGGCGCTTACACCTTTGACAGTAGTAATAGGAAAAAATGGAGCAGGGAAAAGTTCTATTTTCGATGCATTTGGCTTTTTGGCAGATTGTATGGAAAAAGATATTGAGTCTGCTTGCAATGCACGTGGCAGAGGCGGTTTTGATAAACTAATCTCATCCGGAAAAGAGTCTGAGAATATCAGTATCACCGTATATTATCGCGAGTCTCATAACGATCGGCCGATTACGTATGAAGTTTCTATTGGACGTGTAGATGATGATGGTCTTCCTATCGTAAAAACAGAACGGCTAAGACAAAGGCCTAAAAGCAATAAGACGGGAAAACCTCTATCCTTTTTATATCTAGATCACGGAAAAGGCTCTGTTTGGATCGGAGATGAGGCAGTAGAGGGGGACAATCTGGAAAGAAAGGACGTTGAACTTGACCCGCATCGTCTGGCAATTGCATCTTTGGCAGAGCAAGTAAAGGAAAATCCCCGTATTGCGAAGTTTAAGCGCTTTATACGAAGTTGGTATTTAAGCTATTTTACTCCTGATGCAGCACGGCAGATTCCACAGGCGGGGATGCAGGAACATTTGAATTTGCATGCAGATAATGTGGGAAATTTTGTTCAGTATTTGGCACGGAAACACGAACGAACATTTCGAAAAATACTGGAAAGTATTTCAGAAAAGATTCCTGGAATTGGCAGAATTGAGCCATATCGAGATGAAGTGACAAATAATCTCTATCTTTTGTTTAGGGATAAAGGTTTCGCAAAACCGTTTAATCAACGACAGATGTCGGATGGAACATTAAAAATGCTTTGTTATTTGCTTTTAATTTACGATCCGAATCCGGCTCCATTTATTTGCATCGAGGAACCTGAAAATGGTCTCTATCATCAGTTGGTGTCAGCTTTGGTGAATGAATTGCGAGATCATGCTACTGGGAGGAAGAACGGTTCTCAGATTTTTATTACAACCCACCAACCCTACTTGGTTGATGCAATGCAACCGGAAGAAGTGTGGATTTTAAAAAAGGGAGAAAATGGATTTTCGTCTATACAACGTGTTAGTGAAATTCCTTATGTAAAAGAAATGGTAGCGGAAGGTCAACCTTTAGGTGCATTATGGTATAGTGACTATCTGGATTGAAGAGGAAATTTATGCATTATGAGATTTTGGTGGAGGGACAATCTGAGCTGACTCTGCTTTCCACTATTATGCCGCAGATCCTTGGAGCATATAACGAGCCGCATACATGGAAAATACATAAACACCGAGGTATTGGCAAATTACCACAAGATATGGCTGCAAATCCAAACCCGACCAATCCGAGTTTATTGCATAATTTGCCTGCGAAATTACGAGCGTATGGACGTCGTACAGATGATCAATTAACGGTTGTTGTTCTAGTGGATTTGGATGATCATTCAGATTGTCGAATACTGAAGCAGATGTTGCTCCGCACTCTGGATTTTTGCCCACAACGGCCACGGTGTTTGTTTCGAATTGCAATTGAGGAACTGGAAGCTTGGATGCTTGGAGATCGCGAGGCTTTGATTGCTGCCTATCCAGATATAAATTTAGAGATTTTAGATACGTATGTTCAAGATTCTCAGTGCGGTACGTGGGAACTTTTAATACGCGCTGTGTATGGAGAGGGGGCTCTGCGACAGCATCGTTCACTGGGGTTGATGCATAAAAAAACAGATGTGGCAAAGAATATTTCGAGACATATGCTCGTGGATAAGAATTGTTCTGCGAGTTTTCAGGAATTTTGTAACGGACTAAAGAAGATGCAGTTTTAGAAGTGTTCTGCCGATAAGGAGGAGTGGAGAGAATATTGCTATGTTCCAGTGATCTTGGCGTGGAAAGCGGGAGAATATCATGAACTATCGTACAATCGTATTTCCGGAGAACAGTTTATTCCTGGTCACAGGAGGCGCGGGCTTTATCGGCTCAAATCTAGCCGAAGCGCTGCTCAATATGGGGCATAGGGTTCGCGTGCTGGATAATCTGTCAACGGGATATGCGAAGAATATCGCGGGATTTCGAGGGAATCCGAAGTTTGAGTTCGTCGAGGGGGATATTCGGGATGCGGCGCTTTGTAACCGTGTGTGCCAAGGGGCGGACTATGTGCTGCATCAGGCGGCGGCGGTGAGTGTGCCGGAGAGCATTGAACAGCCAGTGGAGTATACGCTGACGAATATTGTGGGCACGGTCAATATGATGGAGGCGGCGGCAAAGAACGGCGTGCAGAAGTTCACCTATGCGTCGAGCGCTGCGGTGTATGGCGACGATGAGACGATGCCGAAGCGCGAGGAGATCGTGGGGCGGCGGCTCTCGACCTATGCGGTGACGAAGTTCGTCGCGGAGGAGTACGCGCATCAGTACACGATGCACTACGGGCTGGACTGCTATGGAATGCGGTACTTCAATGTCTACGGTCGTCGTCAGGATCCGAATGGTGCATACGCGGCGGTGATTCCGAAGTTCATCGAGTGTCTGCTACGTGATGAGCCGCCGACGATTAACGGCGACGGGGAGCAGTCACGTGATTTCGTCTACGTGGAGGATGTTGTGCAGGCGAACCTCCTCGCATGCGTCGCATCACATGAGGCGGCGGGCGAGGCATATAATGTCGCGGCGGGCAAGCGGTCAAGCCTGAATGAGATGTATGCCGTGCTCAGTGAATTGTTTGGCAAAGACCTTAGGCCAATCTTCGGTCCGGAGCGCAAGGGAGATATTCGCCACAGCGGGGCGGACATCTCGAAGATCTGCAAAAATCTCGGCTATGCGCCGGAGTATGATTTTGAGAAGGGGATCAAGGAAGCGATTCAGTGGTATAAAGAGAATCTGTAAACTAAACGGCAGTACCGTATTCTACCTCACACTAGAATACGGTACTGTCGTTTTTGCTTGGCATGCTTCTGTGGAGAAGGTGATTTGTTTTACAGAGAGAATATATACAATACTGAAATTGTCCGATTGGAGTGATAAGATGTGTATGGATTAACGAGTGCACAATGGAAGCAAATCTATCATATCTTAGATCGGCATCGCGATCTGATCCACCGGGTTAGGCTTTTTGGTTCAAGGGCACGCGGAGATTACCGTGTGACATCCGATGTCGATTTAGCGATAGAAAACGATCAAGACATAAGAAGCACCTTGTTGGAGGAATTTGAGCAGAGCAATTTACCCTATACATTCGATATTGTGCTTTACGATCACCAAACGAATGAAAAGCTGCGAGATGCAATTGATCGAGAGGGAAAACTCCTTTTTTGTGTGGAGGCAGGGAGAAGTGTTATGACAGTGGAGCGGATTCGCCTGAAAGCGGAAGATTATCATCGGGCATTATTGAGATTACAGACAGCGTTGAAAAAAGAAGCTGATCTGGATGATATGTATTTGGATGCGACGATTCAGCGTTTTGAATTTTGTTTTGAGCTTGCATGGAAGTTGATGAAGGCAGTTTTGGAGTATGAAGGTATCGAGGCAAACAGTCCGCGCAGCAGCATCCGAGAAGGATGGAAACAGGGGCTGATTTCGGATGCTGTAGCGTGGCTGGATATGATGGAGAAGCGTAATCTATCATCGCATACCTATGATGAGAATGTGGCGCGGGATATTTATCATGAGGTGAGGGAACGGTATGCTGATCTGTTGGAAGTGCTGGATCGAAGGATAAATCAGTGGCTTATGGATGTGAATGTGTAAAAAAGCATAACAGAGCTGTTGCACAAGTTAAAAAGACTTCCCACAATAGCTCTTTGCAAATCAAAAGTAACGGCTAGATTTTGTTGGAGGTAAGGTTTTCGAGATCGCTCACGACTCCCTCCTCTGTCACAATCGCCGTAATCAGCTCATGATCTGTGACATCAAACGCAGGGTTATACACGTTCACGCCCTTTGGTGCCATGCGTTCCGAGTACCACATGTCGGTGACTTCCTCCGGTGGGCGCTGTTCGATGTGGATGTCCTTGCCTGTCGGGGTGTTCATGTCGATGGTGGAGGTGGGGGCGCAGACGTAGAAGGGGATGCCGTAGTGTTTGGCGAGGATGGCGACGCCCGAGGTGCCGATTTTGTTCGCAACGTCGCCGTTGGCGGCGACGCGGTCGCAGCCGACGAATACGGCGTCAATCCAGCCGTTTTTCATGACGGTTGATGCCATGTTGTCGCATATCAATGTGACGTCCATGCCGGCGGAACTGAGTTCGTATGCGGTGAGGCGCGCCCCTTGCAGGAGCGGGCGGGTTTCGTCGGCGTAGATTTTGAAGTGGTAGCCTTTTTGGTGGCCAAGGTACATGACGGCGGTTGCGGTGCCGTATTTGGCTGTGGCGAGCTGTCCTGCATTGCAGTGGGTGAGCAGGCCGTATCCGGGCTTGACGAGGGTGAGCGCGTGCTCGCCTATTTTTTTGCAGATGTCGATGTCTTCCTGTTTGATGCGCAGGGCTTCATCACGCAGGAGCGTTCGGATTTCGGGGATGGATTTGCCCTTTGCGTTTTTGACAACCGTTTCCATGCGGTTCAGGGCCCACGAGAGGTTGACGGCAGTGGGGCGAGAGGAGTTGAGGTAGTCGGCGGCGGCGTGGAAGCGGCGTGCAAATTCATCGTAGTCGTCGGTGTCGATCTCAAGTGCGGCGAGGTAGATGCCGATGGCAGCGGCATCACCGATGGCGGGTGCACCGCGCACTTGGAGGTCACGGATTGCCGTCCAGATTTCGCCCTGCGTTTTGAGGTGGAGGTATTCGGCGCAGTTCGGGAGTTTGGTCTGGTCGATGATAACGAGGGCGCGTTCCTCTTCGTCGAGTGCGAGGGTCTCCATGTCGAGGATGTTGGTGTTCATTGAGTGCCTCTTTTCATAAAATGCATCATGGCGCCCCTTCCATATGTATGGAGCGCCCCTATCGGCTCGCGTTGCTCGCCACTTCCCCCGTTCCGACGGGGGAAGCTGATGTTAGAGGTATGAAGGTGCATTATACACTCGGATACTTCCACTTTTCCAGTTCGTCCGCAGGAATGGTCGGCGGCTCGTGTCCGAGGACGGTGAGGGTGCGGTAGTAGATGTCGGCGAGTTCTTCGACGTAGCTTGCCTTGAGCAGGGCTTCCTTGAGACTGTCTGCGACGGCGACGACGCCGTGCGCCTGCATGAGTGCCACGTCGGAGATGGCAAGCGGTGCAAGGACGTTCTCTGCCGCCGCGCGTGTGCCGGGGCGACCGTAGGGTGCGACGGGGACGTAGCCCTCCTTGCAGCCAAGCATGGAGAGTTCGTAGACGATGGCGGGGATCTCCTTGTTCATGACGGCAAATGCAGTTGCCGCGCGCGAATGGGTATGTGCGACGGCGCGGACGTCGCTGCGGCTGCGGTAGATCGCCGTGTGCATCATGAGTTCGCTGGTGGGTCTCCGATCATGCAGAGACTCGACGGTATGCCCCTCCATATCGATCACAACGATGTCGTCCGTCGTCATTTCCTCGCGATCCATGCCGGTCGGCGTGATGCAGATGAGTCCCGTCGCCGTGTCGCGCACGCTGAAATTGCCGGAGCGATGTCTGCACAGTCCCGCGCGGTCTGCTTGCAAGGCGTAGCGGCGTACGTCCTCTTTGATTGTTTCGAGCATCATAACCCTCCTCACGTTCTATTATCCATATTTTAGCGAAAATTTGCGCGCTGTGGCAAGCGATTTTTACATCTGCATAAAATATTCCTTGAAAAGCGCGCTGCGCCAGATAAAAAGTTTGACTTTTATTGGGAATGGTTTATAATATAAATCGTATGAAGAGCGCGGCGGCAAGAGGCACGCAGCGCCAAGAACTAGGGACTCAACAGGGGGTATTTCAATGGCAGTAAAAGTTGCTATCAATGGTTTTGGCCGTATCGGTCGTCTCGCGTTCCGTCAGATGTTCGATGCTCCCGGCTATGAGGTTGTTGCGATCAACGATCTGACGAGCCCGAAGATGCTCGCACATCTCCTGAAGTATGACTCCACGCAGGGTCGTTATAAGTATGCGGATTCGGTCACGGCGGGTGAGGATTCCATCACGGTCAACGGCAAGAAGATCAATATCTACGCACAGGCGGATGCATCGCAGATCCCCTGGGGCAAGCATGATGTCGATGTCGTGCTCGAGTGCACGGGCTTCTACACGGCAAAGGCAAAGGCTGAGGCACATCTGAAGGCCGGCGCAAAGAAGGTTGTCATCTCCGCTCCTGCGGGCAACGACCTCCCGACGATTGTCTACAACGTCAACCACAAGAAGCTGACGAAGGAGGACAAGGTCATCTCGGCTGCGTCCTGCACGACGAACTGCCTCGCTCCGATGGCAAAGGCGCTGAACGATCTCGCTCCGATTAAGAGCGGCATCATGGCGACGATCCATGCGTATACGGGCGACCAGATGCCGCTCGATGGCCCGCAGCGCAAGGGCGACCTCCGTCGCAGCCGCGCAGCAGCGCTCAACATCGTTCCAAACTCCACGGGCGCAGCAAAGGCGATCGGTCTCGTCATCCCCGAGCTGAACGGCAAGCTCATCGGCTCGGCACAGCGCGTTCCGACCCCGACGGGCTCCACGACGCTCCTCTATGCAGTGGTCGAGGGCAAGGTCACGGTCGATCAGGTCAACGAGCAGATGAAGAAGGAAGCAACGGAGTCGTTCGCATACAACACGGACGAGATCGTCTCCAGCGACATCATCGGCACGACGTACGGCTCGATCTTCGACGCGACGCAGACGATGGTCAGCGACACGGGTGACGGCAACACGCTCGTCCAGGTCGTCTCTTGGTATGACAACGAGAACAGCTACACGAGCCAGATGGTGCGCACGATCAAGTACTTTGCGGAACTCGGCTGACAAGTAAACAGAGATATACGGGATGTGGATGCGAATAGCTAGCGTTTGCTCCATGTTACCGTATGCATACGATCTTTCACGAGGTCCGGCCGACGTTTGGGCCGGATCTCGTTTCTTTTTAGGAAATACTGATACAGTCAGCGATTCCTTTATGGAGGGGACAATATGAATAAAAAGACAATGCTTCACATTGAGCCGCACGGGAAAAAGGTATTTGTCCGTGTGGACTTCAACGTGCCGATGGATGAGAACCAGCACATCACGAACGACACGCGCATTCGCGCGACGCTCCCGACGATTCAGCATCTCCTGAATGCGGGCGCAGCGGTCATCCTCGCCTGCCATGTCGGCCGTCCGACGGAGGCACGCGAGCCGCAGTTCTCGACGCGTCCGATTGTGGCACGTCTTGAGGAGTGCCTCGGGCAGCCCGTCAAGTGGGCGCCGGACTGCGTTGGGCCTGAGGCGGAGAAGGCTGCTGCCGAGCTGAAGCCGGGTGAGGTGCTGCTCCTCGAGAACCTGCGCTATCACAAGGCGGAGAAGAAGAACGATCCCGAGTTTGCAAAGCAGCTGGCTTCGCTTGCTGACATTGCAGTGGACGATGCATTCGGCGTTGCACACCGCGCGCACGCTTCGAACGTCGGCATCACGGCGCATCTCGAGACGGTTGCGGGCTTCCTCATGGAGAAGGAGATCAACTACATCGGCAAGACGCTCGAGGCGCCGAAGCGCCCGTTCGTCGCCATCATCGGCGGCGCAAAGGTCTCGGACAAGATCGGCGTCATCGAGAACATGATCGACAAGGTCGACACGATCATCATCGGGGGGGGCATGGCACACACCTTTGACGCGTCGAAGGGCTATCCCGTCGGCGACTCCCTCGTGGAGCGCGACAAAATTGAGCTTGCGAAGGAGCTGCTCGAAAAGGCGGAGAAGAAGGGCGTAAAGGTCGTCCTGCCCGTCGATCTCGTCGTCGCGGACAAGTTCGCAGCAGATGCGAACACGAAGATTGTTGACGTGGACAAGGTGCCCGAGGGCTGGCAGGCGCTTGACAGCGGCCCGAAGACCTCCGAGGAGTATGTCAATGCACTGAAGGGCGCAAAGACGGTCATCTGGAACGGCCCCATGGGCGTGTTCGAGTTTGATGCCTTTGCAAAGGGCACGGAGGCAGTTGCGCGCGCCGTGGCACAGGCGACGAAGGAAGGCGCAATCTCCATCGTCGGCGGCGGCGACTCGATTGCGGCGCTGAAGAAGACGGGGCTCTCGGAGAAGATCTCGCACATCTCGACAGGCGGCGGCGCAACGCTGGAGCTGCTCGAGGGCAAGGTGCTCCCGGGCATTGCGGCACTCGCGGACGAATAAGACGAACGATAGAGGAGAACATATATATGGCAAGAACACCGATTATTGCAGGAAATTGGAAGATGAACAACACGGTCGCGGCGGGTGTCGCGCTCGTGAAGGAGCTTGCTCCGCTCGTAAAGGATGCAAAGGCGACGGTCGTTGTCTGCCCGACGGCGACGGCGCTCGCGGGCGTCACCGAGGCGGTCAAGGGGACGAACATTGCAGTCGGCGCGCAGAATGTGCACTGGGAGAAGAGCGGCGCATATACGGGCGAGATCTCGACGGAGATGCTCACGGAGCTCGGCGTCTCCTACTGCGTGCTCGGCCACAGCGAGCGCCGCGACTACTTTGGCGAGACGAACGAGGGCGTGAACAAGCGCGCTCATGCGGCATATGCGGCGGGCATCACGCCGATCATCTGCTGCGGAGAGTCGCTCGAGATCCGCGAGGCGGGCACATACCTCGCCTACGTTGCGTATCAGATCGAGGCGGCGCTCGCCGGCTTCGAGGCGGCAGACGTAGCGAAGCTCGTCATTGCCTATGAGCCGATCTGGGCGATCGGCACGGGCAAGACGGCGACGTTCGATCAGGCGGAGGAGGTCTGCGCCCACATCCGCAAGACCATCGAGGCGAAGTACGGCGCGGCGGCAGCCGAGGGCGTACGCATCCAGTACGGCGGCAGTGTGAAGCCCGCGACGATTGCAGGTCTCATGGAGAAGCCGAATGTCGACGGCGCACTCGTCGGCGGCGCGGCGCTCAAGGCGAAGGATTTCGCTGCGATCGTCAATTTCTGATTACAGGCTCTTTGTCATATGTTACGGAAAAACGGACACAGACCCGTGCGATGCTCCAAAGCAAACCCTAGTGGAGCAAGCGGAGAAAAGCGTTCGACTCGCCCCCTGCGGATTTCTTTCGTTCAAGCGCAGCGCGTTTAAGAAGTCCGCAGGTATTTAGGCGAACGAGAACGCGACCGCTTGCGTAACTAAGCGTTTGCGTGGAGCTTGCACGGAGTCACTCCGTAACATTTATCATAGAACCTTGTTCACACAGATCCATACACTTGCTTGGTTGGCGCGGATGCTTCGCTTTGCGGAGAATCTGCGCCTCCTGAGTATTGAGCAAAAGCTCTTAGAAAGAATCAAATATTATGGCAAAACTTAAAAACGCGCCCGTTGCCCTCATTATCATGGACGGTTTCGGCAACGGCGACCCGAACGACATGAAATACAACGCCATTGCCATGGCGAATACGCCGGTCATCGACGGACTGAAGAAACAGTATAAATACAATGAGATCAACGCCTCGGGCGAGTACGTCGGGCTGCCGGACGGGCAGATGGGCAACTCCGAGGTCGGTCACACGAACATCGGCGCGGGGCGCATTGTCTACCAGCAGCTCACGCGCATCACGCGCGACATCAAGAACGGCGACTTCTTCAAGAATGAGGCGCTGCTCACGATTGTGCGCGGGGTGAAGGAGCGCGGCGCAGCGCTGCACGTCATGGGCCTCGTCTCCCCGGGCGGCGTGCACAGCCATGACGACCATCTTTTCGGCGTGCTCGAGCTGGCAAAGCGCGAGGGGCTGACCGAGGTCTGGATCCATGCGTTCCTCGACGGTCGCGACGTGCCTCCCAAGAGCGCGCAGGAATATCTCGAGGCGGTCGAGAAGAAGGCGGCGGAGATCGGCGTCGGCAAGATTGCAACGGTCAGCGGACGCTACTACGCAATGGATCGCGACCATCGCTGGGAGCGTGAGCAGCTCGCCTATGAGGCGATTGCGCACGCAAAGGCGAAGACTGTGGCAAAGACGGCGGTGGCGGGGCTGCTTGCATCCTATGCGGACACGAGCGAGAAGCCCGAGGGCGTGACGGATGAGTTCGTCGTGCCGTTCGTGGTCGAGGGCTACCCCGGCATGAAGAACGGCGACGGCGCGATCTTCTACAATTTCCGTCCCGACCGCGCGCGTCAGCTCACGCACGCATTCGTCGACGAGACATTTGACGGCTTCCAGCGCGACGAGTCGCTGAAGATTCCGTTTGCGACGTTCTCGCAGTATGAGGCGGGCATGAATGCACTCGTCGCGTTCCCACCCGAGGAGATCGACAACACCTTCGGACAGTATGTCCACGACCTCGGCTACACCCAGCTGCGCATAGCCGAGACGGAGAAATACGCGCACGTCACGTTCTTCTTCAACGGCGGCATCGAGGAGCCGTATGGCGGCGAGGATCGCATCCTCGTACACTCCCCGAAGGTCGCGACCTACGATCTGCAGCCCGAGATGAGCGCGATCGAGGTCACGGACAAGGTGGTCGAGGCAATCAAGTCACGCAAGTACGACTTCATCATCCTCAACTATGCGAACTGTGACATGGTTGGTCACACGGGCGTCGTGCCCGCCGTTGTCAAGGCGGTTGAGACGGTCGACACCTGCGTCGGGCGCTTTGTCGATGCCATCCGCGAGGTTGGCGGCGAGGTCTGCATCACGGCGGATCACGGCAACGCGGACAAGATGTGGGACTACGAGACGAATCAGCCGTTCACGAAGCACACGACCAACCCCGTGCCGTTCATCGTGGTCTCCGACCGCGTGAAGGAAGTGCATACGGGTGCACTCTGCGACATCGCACCGACGCTTCTGACGCTCGCGGGGATTCCCATTCCGAAGGAGATGACGGGCAAGCCGCTCGTTACGCTTGCATAACTTTTTTCTACATCGGAGGGCAGCTGCCATTGTGCGGCTGTCCTTTTCATTTACATTTGAAAGAGTGCGGGCGGAATGGTATACTGTGCATAATGACGTAACATGATCGGAGGTTTTTATGCTGCGATTTCTGGTGCTGCTGCGCGCACTGCGGCGCGATATAGCCGTGCTGCTCTTTGCGATGCTGCGACGCGATACGCCGCGTGCGGTGAAGTTTCTCTTCCCGCTTGCGCTGCTCTACCTCGTCAGTCCCATTGACATCATTCCCGATACGATTCCGCTGCTCGGTGCGGTGGATGATATGGTGATCCTACCGGCGGCGACGGAGCTGCTCGTGCGGATGCTGCCCCCCGACGCGCGTGCGGAGGGCGAGCGGCGCGTGGCGCACTACGGGACGCTCATGCTCGTTGTGGCATCCATTGTCGTGATTCTCTGGTTTGTCCTCCTCGTCTGGGCACTCTCGAAGGTGTTTGCATGAGGCTCTACATCGCGGAGAAGCCGAGTGTCGGGCGTGCACTTGCCGCGTGTCTGCCGCAGCCGCATCGCAAGGGACAGGGATGGATCGAGACGGGCGGCGGCGTGGTGACGTGGCTCTTCGGTCATGTCCTCAGGCAGGCAGAGCCGGAGGAATACGATCCGAAGCTCAAGCGTTGGCGCGCGGAGGATCTGCCGATCCTGCCCGCTGAGTGGCGGCTCGTCGTGAACGAGAGCGCGGCGCAGCAGTTCGCCGTGGTCAAGGGGCTGATCGCGCGCGCGGATGAGATCGTGCACGGCGGTGACCCCGACCGCGAGGGGCAGCTGCTCGTGGACGAGGTACTGGACTTCCTCGGCAACGAAAAGCCCGTGCGGCGCATCCTCATCAACGCGCTCGATGACAAGAGCATCCACGATGCGCTCGGCGACCTGCGCGATAATGCCGATTTCCTTCCGCTGAAACGCTCGGCACTGGCGCGTGCGCGTGCGGACTGGCTCATCGGGATGAATCTCTCGCGCGCCTATACGCTTGCGGCGCGGCGTGCGGGGCACGATCGGCTCGTGCTGCCGATCGGACGCGTCAAGACACCGACGCTCGCGCTCGTTGTGCGGCGCGAGCGCGAGATCGAGAACTTTAAGCCCGCAACTTATTATTTGCTGGACGCGGTCTTTCGCCATGAGAAGACGGGCGAATCGTTCCGTGCGCGGTGGAAGCCGTCGGAGGAGCGCACACCGCTCGATCCCGAGGGGCGGCTTGTGGACGAGCATGCCGCACGCGCTGCGTTGGAGGCGTTTGGAAGCGAGCCGCAGGATGCGAAGGTGACGCGCTACGAGCGCAAGAAGAAGGAGGAGCCGCCGCCGCTTCCGTTCTCGCTGTCGGCACTGCAGGTGCTTGCGGGCAAGCGGTACGGCTATGAGCCGCAGCAGGTGCTCGACACGGCGCAGAAGCTCTATGAGGAGAAGCTGACGAGCTATCCGCGCTCGGATGCGGAGTATCTACCCGTGAATCAGCACAAGGACGCGGCGAAGATCCTCTCCAATCTCGCGGCGCTCGCGGATACACCGCTCGGTGCATGGGCGCGGGCGGCGGATGCAAAGCAGAAGTCGCGTGCGTGGAACGATGCGAAGATCTCGGCGCATCATGCGATCATCCCGACGACCGTGCCCGTGAACCTCGCGCGGCTGAGCGCGGTGGAGCGCAATGTCTACGAACTGATTGCGCGCGCCTACATTGCGCAGTTTCATCCGAACTACGTCTACGATCAGACGAAGGTCGAGGTCACATATCACGGCGAACTCTTTGCGGCGAGCGGCCGCACGGAGCGTGCGGCGGGCTGGCGTGCAATGTACCGCGCGGGAAAATCCGAGTCCGAGGACACGGAGAAGGAGGACGAGGAGAGCGCCGTTCTGCCGCCGATGAAGAAGGGCGATGCGGCGGACTATGTGTCGGCGGAGCTCGGTACGCGCCAGACGAAGCCGCCCACGCGCTTTACGCCCGCAACGCTCCTGCAGGGCATGAAGGAGATTCACAAGTATGTGAAGGATGAGGCGGCGAAGAAGATGCTGCGCGATGTCTCGGGCATCGGCACGGAGGCGACGCGTGCGAGCATCATCGAGGATCTGATTCGGCGGAAGTTCCTCCATGCAGCGGGCAAGAAAAAGGTGCTGACGCCGACGGAGGCGGCGTATCTCCTCATCGACGCGCTGCCCGATACGATGACCTATCCCGACGCAACGGCGGTCTGGGAGGATCGTCTGCACTCGATGGCAGAGGGCGAGGGCACGCCCGAGGAGTTCCTTGCGGGACAGGCGGCGTTTGCGCGCGAGTTGTGCCATGCGGCTCTATCGGCGAGGATTGCAGGCGTTGAGGGCATTCCCTGTCCTGCGTGCGGGCGCGGCGTCATGCAGAAGCGCAAGGGCAGGCACGGCGATTTCTGGGGCTGCTCCGCGTTCCCGCAGTGCCGCATGACGGCGAATGATGTCGGCGGCAAGCCGGATTTTGCAGGGAAGCGGATTCCGCGCAGCGCAGCGGGGGCATCGGGAGCGCGTCCCTCCGCGTCTCCTGCGCCCACATACACCCCGCGCGGCAGTTATACACCGACGGCGGACGAGCAGGCGGAGATGGATGCAATCTTTTTTGGAGAATAACATGACAACATTTACATCGCTCGGTGTTCCCGAACCTCTTGCGGCTGCACTCGCGCAGCGCGGCATCACAGCGCCCACGGAGATCCAGGCGGCATTCATCCCCGCCGCGCGCGCGGGGGAGAACCTCATCGGCGCGGCACCGACGGGTACGGGTAAGACGCTCGCCTACCTCCTGCCGCTCCTCGCGCGCCTCGACCCCGCCGCGCGCACGGCACAGGCGCTTGTCCTCGCGCCGACGCACGAGCTTGCGATGCAGATTGCGACGGTCGCGCGCGAGCTCGCACAGGCGGCGGGACTCGCCATCGGCGTACAGGCGCTCATCGGCGGCGCGAATATCAAGCGGCAGATCGAAGCACTCAAGAAGAAGCCCGCCGTCATCGTCGGCTCTGCGCCGCGCATTGCAGAGCTGCACCGCCTTGGCAAGCTGAAGCTCGCGGGCGTGAAGTTGCTCGTTTTGGACGAATTCGACCGCCTGCTCGGCAAGCAGCAGCTTGATGAAGTGCGCGCCGTCATCCGCCTCCTGCCGCCCGCGCGTCAGGCACTCCTCCTCTCGGCGACAGCGGGGACGGCTGCGGTGCGCATGGCGGAGAGCCTCTTTGCGCCGCGTCTCATCCGCGCGGAGGAGACGAAGGCAGTCTATCAAAACTACTATCATATTGTATCGTTTCGTGATAAAATAAAGGCAGTACAGAAGCTGACGCGCCGTCTGCCAATCAGGCGCGGGCTCGTCTTCGTCGGGCGCAGCTTCGACGCGGCACACGCGCTCGAAAAACTGCGCTTCGAAGGCATCAAGGCGGTCGCGCTCCTCGGACAGGAGCGGCGCGATCAGCGCCGTGCGGCACTGGACGCGATCCGTGCGGGGCGCGCCGAGCTGCTCATCTCCACCGATCTCGCCGCGCGCGGGCTCGACATCGAGGATGTGGACTACGTCATCCATCTCGACCTGCCCGAGGACGTGCGCACCTACCGTCATCGCGCGGGACGCACGGCGCGTGCGGGCAAGGAGGGCGCCGTCATCTCGCTCGTGGATGAGAAGGAGATGGACAAGCTGAAGGCGCTCGCCGCGCGTATGGAGATCGAACTCTCCCGTCTGCCGCGCGCCTGACCCTTTCTGACGTGAGGCAGCTAATATGCCGTGCCCCAAAGCCTCCCCCGTCGACACGGGGGAGGGGAACCGCGTGAGCGGTGGTAGGGGCGCCTTGAGTGCACAACACGAACAAAGACTTTTTGCACGAGTCAAATCGACTTGTGTAACAGTCACGATTATTATCCGTTCCCAAAGGAGGACTTCTTTCGTGGACATCGTGCCCACATTACTTGATATATTGCTCGTCGCCTTTCTGATCTTCATGAACGGCTTCTTCGTTGCGGCTGAGTTCTGCTGTGTGAAGATCCGCACCTCGCGCCTTGAGACCCTCATCGCAGAGGGGAGCAGCCGCGCCGGATATGCCAAGCAGCTTACGGAGCATCTGGACTACTCGCTCTCGGTGACACAGTTCGGCATCACACTCGCCTCGCTCGGTCTCGGCTGGGTGGGCGAACCCGCGATTGCGACCCTCATTCTGCCCGTGACGCAGCTGCTCGGACTGCCCGATGAATTCGGGCACACGATTGCGCTCGCCGTCGCCTTCACCATCATCACCTCGATGCACATCGTACTCGGCGAGCTCACGCCGAAGTCGATGGCGATTGCAAACGTCGAGAACATCATGCTTGCGATCGCGTTCCCAATGGTGCTCTTTGGCCGCGTCATGCGTCCCTTTGTCTGGATTCTGAACACGGTCGCAAATGGAATCAGCCGCCGTTTTGGCTACGATGTAAAGGGGGAGAACGAGGACGCGCACACGGAGGAGGAGATCCGCCTTCTGATGAAGGAGAGCTATCGGCAGGGGCTCATCAACAGCACCGAGGCGGACTTCGTGGACAATGTCTTCTCGTTCACGGAGCTGAACGCGCGTGAGATCATGGTGCCGCGCACAGATATGATCTGCCTCTACCTCGACGACACGCCCGCCGAGCGCATCAAGACCATCCTCGAGGAGCAGCAGACGCGCTATCCTGTCTGCTACGAGGACAAGGATCACATCATTGGTTTTATCCATGTCAAGGATCTCCTGCCGCCGCTCGTCCGCGGGGAGCGGCTGAATCTGCGCCGCTATATCCGCAAGGCGCTCGTCGTACCCGAAAGCATGGACGGCAGCGTGCTCCTGCGCACGATGCAGGAGCAGGGGTCGCAGCTCGCAATCGTGGTCGATGAGTACGGCGGCACGGCGGGGATGGTAACGGTCGAGGACATCATCGAGCAGATCGTGGGCGATATCCGCGACGAGTTTGACGAGGAACGCGAGAGCGTCGAGTGGCGTGCGGGCGCTGTCTGCTCGATTGATGCAAAGCTCCTCTTGGAGGAGGTCGCCGATCTCCTCGGTGTGCGCATCGAGGACGAGGACGTCGACAGCATCGGCGGCTGGCTCTACGACCAGCTGGGCGAGGCACCGCGCATCGGGCAGATGGCGGCGCACGCGGGCACACTGTTTTACGTCGAGGAGGTGGACGGCGTGCGCATCACGCGCGTGCTCGTCCATCTCATGCATACGGTATTGGAGGCGCAGGGGGAGACCGCGCCGCATGAGGAGGAGTAAAAATGGCATTCGATCCCGTGCTTTATGATGACATCATCGCCGCGTTTACCGTGGATGCGGAGCATCTGCACGAGGCGGCGGCAAACTTCCGTCAGGATATGCGCCTCGGCCTCTCCGGCTCCCCCGACTCCTCGCTGCGCATGTTGCCGTCCTATCTCGGACTGCCGACGGGAAAAGAGCGCGGCGACTATCTCGCGCTCGACTTCGGCGGGACGAATGTGCGCATCCTGCTCTATCGTCTCGAGGGCAATGGGAAATACGAGATGCTCTCCCACGTCGCAAAGCCGCTCAAGGTCGACGGCGTCTACGACTTCATCGGCGCGGAGGCGACGGGCGAGCAGATGTTTGACTTCATCGCGGCGCTCGTGGACGAGGCGGTCGGCGGCGACCATGAGACGCCGTACCTCCTTGGGCATACCTTTTCATTCCCGTCCGCGCAGACGAATATCAACGACGCGCGGCTCATCATCTGGACGAAGGAATTCGCAGCGCGCGGTGTCGAGGGCGAGGTTGTCAACGAGCTCCTGCGTGCGGCGCTCGTGCGGCAGGGGCTGACAAATGTCACGCC
>NZ_CP016201.1:182677-184373 GCF_001683335.1 Selenomonas sp. oral taxon 126 | reverse complement strand
GGTTGCCGTGCTCCTCGCTGCCGCCTACATCCACGGCGAGACCGCCATCGGCGCGATCTACGCGACGGGGCACAACACCTGCTACCTCGAGCCGTATACGGGTACGGCGCAGCCACCGATGATTCTCAACATGGAGTCGGGCGGCTTCTCCAAGCTCGTGCCGAACCGTTTCGACGTGGCACTCGACGCAGCGTCTGAGAAAAAGGGGGAGCAGCGCCTCGAAAAGATGGTCTCCGGCCGCTACATGGGAGAGCTCTTCGAGATGGCGCTTGCCGAGCTCCTTGGTGCAGCGGGCAGTGCATACGGCTTTACAAGCGTTGACCTCAGCCGTATGCTCGAGGATGTGAGCGAGGACGCGACATCGGCGGCGACCCTTGTCGAGGCACTGACGGGACAGCGACTCGATGCGGAGGATGCCATGCGCGTGCGCGATCTTGCACGCGCTGTCGTTGTGCGCTCCGTGCGCCTCATCGCCGCGACCTTCGTCGGAGCGCTCTGGCAGGTGACGGGCAGCGGGGAGATGCGCGCGCAGCACATCGCTGTTGACGGCTCGGTCTATGAGAAGATGCCGCTCGTCAAGGAGGAGATGATGCGCGCATTCGCAGAGCTTCTCGGCGCGGATGCGGGCAAGGTTGACACCATTCTCGCGAGCGGCGGATCGGGACTCGGTGCGGCGCTCGCGGCGGCAATGACGGAGCGCGGATGAAAACTGCTTGCCACTGCGGCGCGGTCTGTGCTATGATAGATGAATATAATATCTTGCAGAAAGAAGGGGCTTTTTCTTGCTCACGATTTTAATGGTACTTGATGCAATTGTTGCAATCATCCTCATCGCGTCCGTGCTCGGGCAGGAGGCGAAGTCCGCCGGCATGGGCGGTCTCGACGGCGGCGGCGACACGGTGTTTTCGGGCAAGGCGCGCGGGATGGACGCGCTGCTCGCGCGCGTGACGATCGTATTTGCGATTTTGTTTGGCGTGATTACGATTGTGATTGCACGGATGTCGAGCTGAACGAAAAGGGAATATCCCTGTACCGCTATGCGGGGCAGGGATTTTTTCAAACAGGGAACATCAGAACGAGGAGGGAATGTCATGCATCTTCAGGGCGCGGAGCCGTTTTTTCTGCCGGGCGGGCGGCATGGCGTGCTTCTCATTCACGGCTTTACGGGGCTGCCGGCGGAGCTGCGCCTGCTCGGTGCGTATCTGAACGAGCGCGGCTTCACCGTGCTTGCGATACGGCTTGCGGGGCACGGGACAACGGTCGAGGATCTGAGCCGTATGGAGCATGAGGACTGGATGGACTCCGTGCGCGACGGCTATGCGATTCTCGGCGGCGCATGTGATCGGATTTCCGTCGTCGGTCATTCGATGGGGGCGGTCTTTGCCCTCCTGCTCTCTATCGAGGCGGAGGTTGCACACGTTGTCAGCCTCGGTGCGCCGATCATGATTGCGCCCGAGCAGGGACTCGAGCATCTGCCCACGCGCGAGGCATGCATTGACCGCTATGTGCCAAAGGCGCGCAGGAAACTTAGGGACGTGCCGCAGGGTGCAAACAATACGTATCGGCGCATGCCGCTCGTCTCCATTCACGAGCTGCTCGATGTCGTCGCGATCCTCTGCCGTCAGATTGCGCGCGTGACGGCGCCGCTCCTGATCGTGCACGGGGAGCGGGATCATACGGCGGATCCGAAGCGCGC
>NZ_CP016201.1:179638-182448 GCF_001683335.1 Selenomonas sp. oral taxon 126 | reverse complement strand
GCGGACTACCTCTATGAGAACGTGGGGAGTCCTCGGTGCGAGAAGTTTATCCTGCCGGATGCGGGGCATCTGCTGCCGCTTGATATTGGAGTCAGGGAGCGCGTCTTTGCGCGCACAGCGGCGTTTTTGACGGGGGACGCTGTGTAAAATTGGGTTCTTTGTTATATGTTACGGAGATTTGGAACCATCTCCGTGCGATGCTCCAAAGCAAACCCTAGTGGAGCAAGCGGAGAAAAGCGTTCGACTCGCCCCCTGCGGATTTCTTTCGTTCAAGCGCAGCGCGTTTAAGAAGTCCGCAGGTATTTAGGCGAACGAGAACGCGACCGCTTGCGTAACTAAGCGTTTGCGTGGAGCAAGTACGGAGCCTTTCCGTAACATTTATCATAGAACCTAAAATTGTTAGGAACGGAAATAGGAACGGGAAAACGAGGAGATTATGGAACAGGAACAACCGGATACACTGAAAGAGCGCGTACACGCCTTTATGCGGGAGGACGCCTATCGCCCGCTGCCCGAGGCGGAGGTGCGCACGGGACTCGGGCTGCCCGATGAGGAGGAGCAGCTTCTTTCGTCTGCGCTTGCGGCGCTCGAGGCGGAGGGGGCAATCATCCGCAACCGCAGCGGACTCTACGGGCTGCCGAGCCGCATGAACCTCGTCGTCGGGCGGCTCTCTATGTCGCCGAAGGGCTTCGGCTTCATCATCCCCGACGTGCGAGAGGCGGAGGACGAGTCAGATGTATTCGTGCCCGGCTCCGCGCTCGCGACGGCAATGCACGGCGACCGTGTTGTGGCGCGCGTCACACCGTCCGAGACACCGGGGCGCGCGCGTGAGGGCGAGATCATCCGCATTCTCGAGCGCGCGAACACGCACATCGTCGGCACATTCGAGCGCAGCAAGGCGTTCGGATTCGTGACCCCCGACAGCGCGAAGATCGGGCGCGACATCTTTATTTTGAAAAAGGACTTCGGCGGGGCAAAGACGGGCAGCAAGGTCGTCGTTGAGATTACGAAGTGGCCCGAGGAGCGTCGCAGTGCAGAGGGGCGCGTCATCGAGGTGCTCGGCAAGACGGGCGCCCCCGGGGTCGACGTGCTCGCCGTCATGCGCGCCTACGATCTCGATGAGAGCTTTCCGCCCGCCGTCGCAGAAGCCGCCGCGCACTGCCCGACACATCCGCTGCCCGAGGAGTACGCGGGACGGCGGGATCGCCGCGATTTCCCCATTGTCACGATTGACGGCGAGGACACGAAGGACATCGACGACGGCATCTATGCGTATGAGAAGGACGGCGGCTTCTTCCTCGGCGTCTACATCGCCGACGTGAGTCACTACGTCCGCGCAGGCGAGCCGCTCGACGTGGAGGCGGCGCGGCGCGGGACGAGCGTCTATCTGGTCGACCGCGTGATTCCCATGCTGCCGAAGGAGCTGTCGAACGGCATATGCAGCCTGAACGAGGGCGTTGACCGTCTCTCGATGGCGTGCGAGATGGAGATCGGCGCGGACGGCGAGGTGCGGAGCTATGAGATCGTGCCGTGCGTCATCCACGTTGCGCGCCGCCTCACCTATACGCTCGTGAACAAGGTGCTTGCGGGCGAGGAGCCGTTTGTCGCGGACAACGGGGACATCCGTCCGATGCTAGAGACCCTGCGCCGCCTGCGCGAGGTGCTGCGCGCAAAGCGTCATCACCGCGGTTCCATCGACTTCGAGCTGCCCGAGATCAAGGTGAAGCTCGACGCCGAGGGGCATCCCGTTGCGCTCGTGAAGCGCACGGGTTCAATCGGTGAGTCCATCATCGAGGAGTGCATGCTCGTTGCGAATGAGACCGTTGCGCGCCACATGGAGCTGAAGGAGGAGCCGTTTGTCTACCGCGTGCACGAAACGCCGAACAGCGAGAAAATCGAGCGCTTTCAGAGTCTCCTCGCGGCGCTCGGACTGCGCCTGAACGTGGGCGAGGACGGCAAGGTGCAGCCGCGCGACATACAGGCTGTGCTCGACCGTGTGAAGGGGGCGCCCGAGGAGCGCATCATCGGCGCGGTCGCGCTGCGCTCCATGCAGCAGGCGCGCTATGCGACGGCGAGCCTCGGGCACTTCGGGCTTGCCGCGCGCTACTATACGCATTTCACCTCGCCCATCCGCCGCTATCCCGACCTGCTTGTCCATCGCCTCCTGCGCGAGACATTCGCCACGGGGCACATCCCCGCAGAGAAGCGGGAGCGGCTGCGTGCGACCCTCGCCGAGGCGGCGGAGCACTCCTCTGCGCGTGAGCGCATCGCCATCGAGGCGGAGCGCGAGACGACGGATATGAAGAAGATCGAGTACATGGCGCAGTTCGTCGGCGAGACCTTCGAGGGGATCATCAGCGGCGTCACGGCGTTCGGCATCTTTGTCGAACTCGAGAACGGCGTCGAGGGGCTCGTGCACGTTTCGACGATGGTGAACGACTACTACAGCTATGTCGAGGAGCAGTATGCAATGGTCGGCGAGCGCACGGGCACGCGCTATCGCCTCGGCGACAGTGTGGCCATCATCATCACGCGCGCGGACGTACAGGCGCGGACGCTCGACTTCGTGCTGAAGGACAACGGCGTCTACGAGCCGAATATGGCAAAGCCTGCGAAAACCGCCGCAGCGCCGAAGGCAGACGGTGAAAAATCCGCAGAGGGGCGCGGACGCCGCTCCCGCAAAAAGAAGAATGAGAAACGGCATGAGCCGATTATTGTGGATGTCGATGCGACACCGGCGGAGCGGCGCAAGAAGACGCGCGGTGCGCACGGCACGCAGGGCAAACGCGTGCAGGAGGGCGAGCGTGCGG
>NZ_CP016201.1:161734-179416 GCF_001683335.1 Selenomonas sp. oral taxon 126 | reverse complement strand
AAACGCGTGCAGGAGGGCGAGCGTGCGGCGCGCACGGCGGCGGCAAGCGTGCCCGCAAAGCCGCGCACGGCTGCACAGAGGGCGGATGGTACGCGCGGGCAGCGTCCTGCGCGTGCACCACAGACAGGCACGGAGCGGCGTAATCGCGGGCGCGGCAGATTCTCGGATCGCTACGATGACGAGCGCGGCCCACGCGACTACCATCGCGTCAAGGTGACGGGGCTGAACAGCGCCGTCTGGCCGGATCCGCCGGGCTACCGCGCGCAGAGACCTGACGCGGAGCCGTCGGAGAAGCCTCGTCGCGCGCCGCGTCCCGCACGCCGCATGAACCGCAAGACAGAGGGCGGCACCGGCAACGCCGAATGAGGAATTTCTATGGGAAAGAAGAACGAAAGCATCAAGATCGCCTGCGAGAACCGCAAGGCGCGTCATGACTATTTTATCCACGAGACCTATGAGGCGGGCATGGAGCTCGTCGGGACGGAGGTCAAGTCTCTGCGGGCAGGACGCGCGAACCTGCGCGACAGCTACGCCTACATCAAGAACGGGGAAGTATTCCTCGACCACATGCACATCAGCCCCTACGAGCAGGGCAACCAGTTCAACCACGATCCGCTGCGCGTCCGCCGCCTGCTCATGCACAAGGCGGAGATTCTGAAACTCTTCGGCAAGACGCGCGAGAAGGGGATGACCCTCGTCCCGCTGAAGGTCTATTTCAAGCGCGGGCGGGCAAAGCTGGAACTCGCGCTCGCAAGCGGCAAGCACAACTATGACAAGCGTCAGACGCTCAAGGCGAAGTCTGCAAAACGTGAGGTGGAGCAGGCTCTCAAAGAACGTCAGCGCGGCTAGACAGGAGTTTTTATGCAGGGACAGGAAGCATCGCCCGCCCTTCGGCGTGGGCTCAAGAACAGACATCTCCAGATGATCGCGCTTGGCGGAGCGATTGGGACAGGGCTTTTCTACGGCTCGGCATCCACGATTGCACTCGCGGGACCTGCGGTCATGCTCGCCTACCTTCTCGGCGGCATCATGATCTTCTTCATCATGCGCATGCTCGGCGAGATGGCGGTCGATGAGCCGGTCTCCGGCTCGTTCAGTCACTATGCGGGCAAATACTGGGGCGACTTTCCGGGCTTCCTCTCCGGCTGGAATTATTGGTTCAACTACATCATCGTTTCGATGGCGGAGCTCGCGGCGGTCGGCATCTACATGAACTTCTGGCTGCCCGATCTCCCGCAGTGGCTCTCCGCACTCCTCTGCCTCGTCATCATCACCGCGCTCAACCTCACGAATGTGCGCGCGTACGGCGAGATGGAGTTCTGGATGGCGCTCGTCAAGATCACGGCGATTGTCCTCATGATCGGGCTCGGCGGCTGGCTGCTCGTCACGGGCGCACCGTTCCCCGCGAACGTCAGCAATCTCTGGGAGCACGGCGGCTTCCTGCCGAACGGCTGGTGGGGATTCCTCCTCGGCACCGCCGTCGTCATGTTCTCGTTCGGCGGCATCGAGCTCATCGGCATCACGGCGGGCGAGGCGGAGGATCCCGACCGCACGATCCCGCAGGCGATCAATCAGGTCATTTGGCGCATCCTGATCTTCTACGTCGGCACGATGGCGGTGCTCATGGCACTCTGGCCGTGGAACGAGGTCGGCATGGAGGCAAGCCCCTTCGTGCAGATCTTCCGGAACGTCGGCATTCCCGCCGCCGCGCACATCCTGAACTTCGTCGTGCTGACGGCGGCAATCTCTGTCTACAACTCCGCGATCTACAGCAACAGCCGCATGCTCTACGGACTCGCGCAGCGCGGGGACGCGCCGCAGGTGCTGAGGAGTCTCTCCGCGCGCGGCGTGCCTGTGCTCGGGATACTCATTTCCTCGGGCTTTACGCTCATTGTCGTATTCCTCAACTATTTCTTCCCGGGCGACGCATTTCTCTATCTCATCTCGATTGCGACCTGCGCCGCCGTCATCAGCTGGGTGACAATCGTCGTGACGCATCTGAAATTCCGTCGGAAGATGGAGCGCGAGGGCAAGGCGATCAAATTCCGTGCGCCGTTCTATCCATGGATCAACTACATCTGCCTCGTCTTCCTCATCGGCGTTGTCGTCATGATGGCGCAGATCCCGGGCATGCAGCTCGCCGTGCCCATCCTGCCCGCATGGCTGCTCGTGCTCTGGCTCGGCTACCGTTCGCGGCGGAGAAGAGGATAATACGCTCAGCCTCCCCCGTCGGTACGGGGGAGGGGGATCATGCGCAGCATGGTGGAAGGGGCGCTGAGCATCCGGACAAGACTGACAAAGGGCTGCTGCACGAGTCAAAATGACTTTGTGCAGCAGCTTCTTTCTTGTATACCGTCTTTTTCATTAGACAAAAATAATTTCTTGTGCTAAAATACCTAATAAAATTTCGACAGTGAGGAGGAACGATTATGATTTGCAAGGAATGTGGAGCGAAAATCGAGCGACTTACGCGTATTTGCCCGCATTGCGGCGAGCGGGCACTGATTGATGATGAGCTTGAGACATGGAGCTTCATTGCGGATACGGCGGACAAGCACAGGCGCGAAATGCCCGAGATCGTTGCCCTCAACGATCCCGTGCCGATTCCGACGGAGCGTGCTGCGCAGATCGACGGGCTGGAACGGCTGAGAGATTATTTCATCCATCACAGCAACCTCTATCAGGTGCTCGAGGATCTGGACTACATCGAGACGGGCATGAACCGCCCGTCCCTTCCTCTCTGGGTGCTCGTCGGCGGACTCACTGCGGCGCTCGTCTATCTGCCGCTCTCACCGTTCCTGCCCGAGTTCGTCTGGGCGTATTACTTCGTCCTCTGGGGCGCGGTCACGACCATCGGCTATCTGCGCGCGGGACGACGCTACGAGCGACGCAAGGCGGAGTATGCGCTGCTGCGCCGCCACGCGGAGAACGATCTGCACGCGATGTATAACGACTGTGCGGACTGCTTCCTGCCGCTGGCATGGACGCCGCCGCCGCGCATCAACCGCATGATCGACGCGCTGCGCTCGGGAGAGTTCGCCACGGTCGGCGAGTACATCCTGAAGAATGACCCCGGCTCTGGAAAAAAGCTCGCAGCATAGAACACTGTCACTTATGAGATGATTATTTCACGTATGTGGGGGTGGGCTGAATGGCTGAGATTCGGGTCAAACGTATTTATGAGGCAATGTCTGCGGATGACGGCTTTCGTGTGCTCGTTGACCGCCTCTGGCCGCGCGGTATCTCAAAGGAACGTGCGGCACTTGATGACTGGTGGAAGGATATTGCTCCATCGCCGGAACTCCGTACGTGGTTTGGACACAAGGCGGAGCATTTTGAGGAATTTGCTGTGAAATATCGCGTGGAACTCTCGACAGGAAGGGCTGCACCGACTTATATGGTAACGGTAGCTGAACATCTTGCAGCAGGGGAAAATGTAACGTTGCTCTATGGGGCGAAAGATCCTGCGGTCAACCATGCCCGTGTCTTGCAGGAATGGATGTATGCGATGATGGATAAGTGAAAAGACGTCATCACTTATGAGATGAATACTTCACGTATGTGACGATAAAAACTGAAAATGACCGAAAAACGCTGTGGATTGCAGAATCCGCAGCGTTTTTGCTTGTCATAAATGGGGATTCACGCTATATTCAGCTTGTCAGGACGACAATAGCGCTAAACCTTCACAAATGTGAAGATAGATTCTCTCGGGAGGAAAACAATATGCAGGCCGTGGACAAACGGATCCTTATCAAGGCGGCAAACCTTTACTACACAGACGGTTTGAAACAGGGGGAGATTGCGGCGCGTCTCGGCGTTGACCGCACGACGGTGAGCAAGTATCTGAAACGCGCCCTACAGGCGGGGATTGTGCGCATCACGGTCGAGACGGACAGCAACGAGGAGCTCGAGAGCGCGCTCGAGCGGCGCTTTGGGCTTCGAGAAGCGTACGTTGTCGCACGTAGCATTGATCTCGAGCAGGTCAAGCGACGCATGGCGCAGGCGGGGCTGAGTCTCCTGCGGCGCATCGTCACCGACGGGCAGACCATCGGGCTGGCATGGGGGACGAGCATCCGCGAGCTGACGCGCTGTGCGGCGGCGGAGCGCCTGCACCCCGTGAGCGCGGACTTCGTCCCACTCGACGGCGGCCCCGAGAGCGTGGACAGCGACCTCCATGTGAACACGCTCTGCTACGAGCTTGCAAACGCCTTCGGCGGGCGCAGCCACTACATCTACGCACCTGCGATTGCACGCACGGCGGAGATTGCAGCGGCGATCCGACAGGATGTGAACTTCGAGCAGATCACAGATTTCTGGGCGCGGCTCGATATCGGCATCGTCGGCATCGGCGCGCCCGTAAAGTCCTCAAACCTGGTCTGGATGGGCAGCTTCGGGCGTGAGGCGATTGAGAGCCTCCTGCGCGAGCGCGTGGTCGGGGAGATTTGCTCCATGTTCTACGACATCGAGGGGCGTCCCGTTATGACCGAATTTCAAGACCGCATCATCGCCGTCGAGCTCGCGCGACTCCGCGCGCTGGACTACAGCATCGGCATGGCGGCGTCGCGCGAGAAGGTGCCCGCGATCCTCGGGGCACTGCGCGGACATTTCATCAACGTCCTCATCACGGATGAGGAGACGGCGAAGATTCTGCTGAACGAGTGAACAGAAAAGAAAGGAACGATGAGAATGCTCTGGCTTGTTTTGATTGCCGTACTTATGTGGGTGCTCCAACTGGTTCTGAGCATTCTCCAGTTCCGCCGTTTTGCCGCCCATGTAAAGGAGATGCGGCGCGAGGGACGCGTCGCCATCGGCAAGGCGAAGGGGCGCTTCGTCGCGGGGGCGATTGTCCTCTTTGTCATCGACCCTGCGTGCAATATCGTGCGCGGTGAGATCATGAAGGGCGTCACCGTATTCGCGGGATTCCGCCCGTTCGACGACTTTACGGGCAAGAATTTGCTCGATCTCGATGAGGAGAGCGTTGCGGGCTATGACCGTCAGACGCGCCGCGCCGTGCTCGGTGCGCGCGATGAGTACATCATCTATCAGGAGCAGGGCGAGACCCTTGCCGGTCACGCATAAAACTTGTTTCCATTGAAAGGAGAAACGCATGGATACCTTGATTCTCTTTGCCGAGGGCTTCATCGGCATGTTCAATAAGGGCGGCGAAACCCTCATCGGGTGGGTCTCGGGCATCATCCCGACCCTCGTCTGCCTGCTCGTCGCGATGAACGCGATCGTCCTCTTTGTCGGCAACGAGCGCGTTGAGAAATTCGCCCACCTCTGTGCGGGCAACCCCATCTCCCGCTATGTCGTCCTGCCGTTTATCGGCGTGTTCTTCCTCTGTAACCCGATGGCGCTCTCGCTCGGCAAATTCCTCCCCGAGTATTACAAGCCCTCCTACTATGCGGCGTCCTCGTCCGCGTGCCACACGATGAACGGCATGTTCCCGCACGTCAACCCCGGTGAGATGTTCGTCTTTCTCGGCGTTGCAAACGGCATCACGACACTCGGCCTCCCGTACACGGATCTGGCACTGCGCTATCTGCTGGTCGGCCTTGTCGTCAATTTCCTGCGCGGCTGGCTCACGGACTTTACGACAGCGTATGTGCAGCGTCAGCAGGGCGTAAAGCTCAGCAAAGAACCCACCGTCCTCAAGTCGTAAGAAAAGCCGAAAGGAGAAAATATCATGAGCGAATACAAGAGCGTTATCGTATCGGCGGGCTCGGGCGGCTTCGGCGGCCCGCTCACCCTTACGCCGGATGAGAAGAAGAACAAGATTGTCAACATCACAGGCGGTGTGATCTCGGATGTCGCCGTGCGCCTCGGAGAAATGACGGGTGCGGAGGTCGTGGACGGCTTCAAGACCAGCGTTCCCGAGGACGAGATCCTTGCAGCCGTCATCGACTGCGGCGGTACGCTGCGCTGCGGCATCTACCCGCAGAAGCGCATCTTCACCATCAACATCAAGCAGACGGGTGCCTCGGGGCCGCTCGCGCAGTACATCAAGCCGGACATCTACGTCTCGGCGGTCAAGCCTGCAAATATCGCATTCAGCGACGGCACAGCTGCGCCCGCAGCAGCCCCCGCAGCCGCAGCACCTGCAGAGGAGACTGCGCCGAAGTACGACACCTCGAAGAAGATCACGGAGCAGTCCGGCAGCCTCATGGCAAAGGTCGGACAGATGATGGGCGGCATTGTCGCGACATTCTATCAGGCGGGACGCGAATCCATCAATACACTGATTACAACGATTCTGCCGTTTATGGCATTTGTTTCCATGCTGATCGGTGTCATTCTCGGCTCGGGCTTCGGTGACTTCGTGGCGCATTTTGTCTCGCCGCTCGCGGCATCTCCGATCGGGCTTGTCATCCTCGCACTGATCTGCTCGTTCCCGCTCCTTTCCCCGTTCCTTGGACCTGGGGCGGTCATCGCACAGGTCGTCGGCGTGCTCATCGGCGTTGAGATCGGACTCGGACACATCCCGCCGAACCTCGCGCTCCCCGCAGTCTTTGCGATCAACGTGCAGTGCGCCTGCGACTTCATCCCTGTCGGTCTCGGCCTCGCTGAGGCGGATGCAAAGACCGTCGAGATCGGCGTGCCCGCCGTCCTGTATTCGCGCTTTATGACCGGCCCTCTCGCCGTCATCATCGCATGGGTCGCAAGTGCCGGACTTTATGAGAACTGAGTTGTTTCGCTGGAAAATCGTGCAGAAGGAGAATAGATTATGAGCTGGTTGCATCTGGAAGGAAAAACGGCAATCGTCACGGGCGGTGCGTCAGGCATCGGCAAGGCCGTTGTGGAGGCATTTCTCGAGCAGGGTGCGAACGTCGTCGTCTGCGACATGAACCCCGAGGCACCTGTATTCGATGAAAAGCGCGGCAAGATGCTCTACGTCGTCACCGATGTGACGAAGCGCGCGAGCGTCGAGGCGATGGTCGCAGAGACAAAGAAGAAATTCGGCGCGATCGACATCCTCGTCAACAATGCGGGCATCAACATCCCGCGCCTTCTCGTCGACCCGAAGGATCCGCACGGGAAATACGAGCTGGACGACGCCGTCTTCGACAAGGTGACGGCGGTCAACCTGAAGGGCGTCTACCTCTGCGCACAGGCAGTCGGACGTGAGCTCGTCGCACAGGGACACGGCGTCCTCATCAACATGAGCTCCGAGAGCGGCATCGAGGGCTCCGAGGGACAGAGCATCTACGCCGCAACGAAGAACGCCGTCAACTCCTTCACGCGCTCGTGGGCGAAGGAGTTCGGGAAGTACGGCGTGCGCGTCATCGGCATTGCGCCCGGCATCCTCGAGGCGACGGGGCTGCGCACCCTCGCCTATGAGGAGGCGCTCGCCTATACGCGCGGCATCAGTGTCGATGACCTGCGCAGGGGCTACGCGAGCACGAAGACCACGCCGCTCGGACGCAGCGGCAAGCTCACCGAGGTCGCCGACCTCGTCGTCTACCTCGCCTCCGACCGCGCCTCCTATATCCACGGCGTCACCTACAACGTCGCGGGCGGCAAGACGCGCGGATAAAGCAAAACAATACTATAAAGACAAAGTCCATCTCATGAGAGCAGAATTGCTCCTGAGGTGGGCTTTAAAGTTGTTAAATTGAAATTGAAAAACGCTTTACCAAATAGTAGGATAATATTATAATAGGAAACAAGTAAATATTTTGAACCGTCCATAGATGCTCGCACGATAAAATGCAAAAGTCGCCTGCCAGGTGACCTTTTCCATCCATTTGTGACCTATACTGAATCTAGTTTTGGTCAACAGTATAAGGAGGAGATACTTATGTCATGGGTGAAAAATGGTCTGCTGCTCGCTACGGGCGGCATCATCGGGCTCTGTGTGGCGGCGGCTCTGGAGGCGGACAATGATGAAAGCGAGCGCAGCGAAGGACTGTGCGATGTGGACGGCATCGCCGTTCTCGGTGAGAAGCTGCGCCGTGAGGCGGAGTGGGCGATGGAAGAGTGCACGAGCGACGAAGAGCGTGCCGCCGTCTACGCCGAGCTGAAGGCGAGCATCGGCGCATTGCAGGAAAAACTGGGACAGCGCGGTGCGGAGATCATCGCAGAGCTCGAAGCGCAGTTCGAGGAAAAAGGCGAGGACACTGCGCTGAATCCCTCAACGATCGCATCCAGCGAGCGTACGCAGAGCATCCGCGCAGCAGTGGACGAACTCGCACAGTCGCTGGATGAGACGTTGAAGGGCTTGCAGGCGAAAAAATTTGAGATATCAGGTGCAGCCGCATCGTAGCGCGGCAGAAAATAAAGGACGGCACAGACCTCCGAGATGGTGTAAAATATACACGGATATCGGAGGTCTTGCTATGAGGAGGAGATGCCTATGGCACGATTCTATCCCGCATTTGTGGGGGATTTTCACGGGAGCGAGGGCGAGCGGCTGGCGTATCAGGCGCTCGAGTCGCTCGGCGATGACTATACGGTGTTTCACTCCTACTGCTGGCTTGGGGACGGTGCGCGTACGGCGCCGCAGGGGGAGGCGGATTTTGTCGTACTCCACCCGCAGCGCGGCATCCTTGCGATCGAGGTGAAGGCAGGCGGGATTGCCTACGAGGACGGCGCGTGGCAGCAGACGAACCGCCGCACGGGCGAGACGAAGGTCATTTATCCCTTTCAGCAGGCGGAGAACAGCCGTCAGCGCATCCTCTCCGAGCTGCGCCGCAGAATGCCGCAGAATGTCCCTCTCGTTGGCAAGGCGGTCTGGTTCACATCCGTGCAGATTCCAAAGGGGAAGGCGCTGCCGCTCGAGTCCCCGCGCGAGATTATCCTCGATGCGGACGATCTCGGCACGCCGAAGGCGCGCATGGAGGCAACCTACAACTATTGGCACACGCTGCTCGGCATTCCGGAGCGCGCGCAGCCGGCATCGGTGTTTCGGCAGATCGTTCAGACTTTGCAGCCTGTCTTCCGCATCGTAGAGACGATTTCGTCCGTATCGCGGGCGGTGGAGCAGTCGACGGCGCGCCTGACGAATGCCCAGTTCACTCTGCTCGAGTATCTTGCCGACCAGCGCACGGCGGCGATTCATGGCGCGGCGGGTACGGGCAAGAGTCTGCTTGCGGCGGAGAAGGCGCGTATGCTTGCGCGCGAGGGGCAGAAGGTGCTCTACATCTGTTTCAACGAGTTCCTTTTGAGCCGTCTGCGTTCCTGCCGTTGGGATGCGCATATCACGATTCACAATGAGCGTACGCTCGCAGAGGAGCTGATGACGGATCGTCAGCTGCCCATTACGACCGTGCTGCGGGAGTTCGAGGCGTTCTTTCAGAACGAATTTGACGATACGCTGTGGGAATATCCGAACATCATCGTGGATGAGGCGCAGGATTTCCCAAGCCCGCTGCTCGAACATCTTGCGCTCCTTGCCGAGCTGCATGACGGCGCATTCTACGTCTTTTACGACCGTGGGCAGACGATTATCTCGCGCCGCGTCGAGGGACATACGGTGCAGACCGCGCCGCAGTGGATTGACGCTCATATGGACTGCCGCCTCGTGCTCTACCGCAACTGCCGCAATACGGCGGAGATCGGGCGGACGGTGCGCAGCTTCCTCACGGGCAGGCAGAGGAACTATCTGAACGAGATTCACGGCAAGCGTCCCTGCGCCGTCTTTGCTCCCGACATACATGCACTCGACACTGCCGCCGCTGACTTTGTGCAGCGGATGCGCAGCGAGGAAAAGCTCGCGATTGAGGACATGGTGATCCTCACGGTGTCGACCCTCGAAAAAAGCGCGTTCAGCGGACTGAACGAACTTGGGGGGATTCCTGTGTCCAATCAGCCGGAGGCGGGAAAACTCTGGTTCACGACGGTACGCCGCTACAAGGGGCTCGAGGCAAAGGCTGTTCTCCTCGTGGATGTGCGCGTGTCGGCTCTCACGAATCCGACCTGTCAGCGGCTCATCTATGTGGGCAGCTCGCGTGCGACGGCATATCTGGAGACGCTCTTCCTCGATGATGTCCCGCACGAAGATTATGCTGCCCTCACCGCGCAGCTTGGTGGAGGTATCGCCGCCTCATCGCAGGGGATTGCGGACTGGCTCGGAATGGAGTGCAGGACAGATGGATGAACGGCTTCTTGCAGAGCTCGCGGCATATATTGCAGCGCATTACGAAGTGGAACGCGGCAAGCTGCGCCATTTTCGCATCGACGATTTGCGTACAATTACGGGGCCCCGCACCCCGTCCATAGACCTCCTTGGAGCAATCAACGGACTGCTCAGCAAGATGGAGGACAGTTTTTCGGAGCGGCTTCTGTATCTGATCGAGCGGACGGGGCGCAAGCCCGCCGAGATCTATACGAAAGCGGGCGTGACGAAGGCGCATTTCTCCAAGATTCGTACGGACAAGCACTACCATCCGACGAAGGAGACGGCGCTCGCCTTTGCCATCGCCCTGCATCTCTCGCTCGCGGACGCACAGGATCTCCTGCGGCGCGCGGGCTATACCCTATCGCACAGCAGCGAGAGCGATCTCATCGTCGAGTTCTTCCTCGTGCAGCGCAAATATAATGTCGACCTCGTGAATATCTGCCTCGATCACTACGGGCATAAGCCGCTCACGAACCGTAGGGGGAGTGCGGCGGTCGAATGACGGCTAATCTTATACGAACGAAAAAACCTGCCGGAATGTTTCCCACGTGGAGATGTTTCAGCAGGTTTGATGTTTTGGAGAGAGAATCTGTATTTTTGCAAGCAATAATTATATCTATACTTATAATTATTGTTTGCAAAAATGCAGATGGATAGTATAATCTTGAAAAGAGGAGGTGAAGGGAATGTCTATAATCGGAAAAGAAGCCATCCTCAAGGTGCTCACCGGGTACAATCCGTGGTGGAGGACAGGTGCGATTGATCAGAGAATGGCAAAGACATATAAGAGATTTGCTTTTTTTGAGGCAATGCAGTGGCTTGAACAGCGATCGCTGCGCAGGAGTGTTGTATTGAGGGGGGCGCGGCGCGTTGGAAAGACGACCATTCAGTATCAGATGATTCAGGCGCTCTTGGACAGAGGTGTCGCACCACAGCGCATTGTCTTTATTTCGATGGATCATCCCATGCTGAAGCTGAGCGGGCTTGACGAGGTTCTCGATTGCTATCATGAAAACATCCATGCGGAACAGGATGTCTATTATTTCTTTGATGAGATACAGTACGCTCAGGATTGGGATCGGTGGCTGAAGATTATTTACGATACACAGCCCGATGCACAGATTGTCGCAACCGGCTCGGCAAGCCCCGTTCTCATCAAGGGCAATCAGGAGAGCGGGACGGGGCGATGGTCGGTTATCTCTGTTCCGACGCTTTCCTTTTACGAGTACTGTGCGCTGCTTGATCTGCCGAGACCGCAGCTGGAAGAGGCGCAACAGGTGACAGATCTGCTCCATATGCCGCAGACGATGCGGGGGCAGATGATGGTGCAGCTGTCACAGGTGCAGAATTATTTTATGCGCTATCTGCAGGTGGGCGGATTCCCTGAGCTTGCTCTTTCTGACAACGATCTTCTGGCGCAGCAAATTATGCGTGAGGATGTCGTGGACAAGGTGCTGAAACGAGATCTGCCTTCCCTGTATAAAATTCGCAATGTGATCGAGTTGGAGCGGATATTCCTTTATCTGTGCAGTGTATCCTCGGAGATTGTTTCGATTGATGCGATTGCGAAGGAGCTCAGCGGCGTTTCCCGCAGCACGGTTGAGACCTATATACAGTACATGGAAAGTGCAAACCTCATCTATCAGAGTTGGCCCGTTGATATGGCGGGCAAGAAGGTGCTTAAGGCGAAGCCCAAAATCTACATCGCAGATGCGGCGATTCGCAATGCCGTGCTGATGGACGATTCTGTTCTGACGAATCCGGTTCAGATGGGGAAAATTGTGGAGACGGCAGTGTATAAACACGTGGCTGCATTTTATCATTCGTACGTTACATCGGTCGGATATTTTCGGGGAGGACGGCGCGAAAAGGAGATCGACATCGTTGTCGACTATCCGCATGCGAAGAATATCCTGATCGAGGTGAAGTATCGTGAAAATGCCGTCATTCCCCCAAGCGACGCAATCAGCGAACTGGCGGGGGAGTCGGCTGCAGCGATTGTCGTTACAAAGAGTGCGGGTGATTTCGGCATTCAGCAAACGAAAAGCGGGGCAGAGCTGCTGCGGATTCCCGCGTTTGCGTTCCTCTACCTCCTAGGACATGCGGAACAGGACGGGTATCGTAAAGCATAATAACGCCGTCGATGAGGTACAGCCCCATCGGCGGCGTTTGCATTTCGGTTATTTACTTTTCGGCGGAGGTCACGCGCGTGGAGATTGCTGCCATTGTGAGGGCGAGGGTAGCGATGCCGACGGCGAGGCCGATGTAGCCGTTACCCGTGAGTCCGTCGGCGATGTAGCCGAGGAGGGAGCAGGAGGCGACGACACCAACGTAGGGCAGCTGTGTCGATACGTGGTCGAGGTGGTGGCACTGCGCGCCCGCCGAGGCGAGGATGGTGGTGTCGGAGATCGGCGAGGCGTGGTCGCCGCAGACCGCACCCGAGAGGATGGCGGCGACGGAGACGACGAGGATGTCAGGAGCCGTTTGTCCGAGAACGGCGATGGCAATCGGGATCAGGATGCCGAACGTGCCCCAGCTCGTGCCCGTGGCGAAGGCAAGCCCTGCCGCGACAAGGAAGAAGAGCGGCGGCAGGAACATGACGACGCCCGCATTTGCCGAGACGACAGAGCCGACGAAGCCGCCGAGATCGAGGTACTCCTTGCTGCAGATGCCCGAGAGCGTCCACGCGAGGCAGAGGATGAAGATGGCGGGGGTCATCGCCTTGAATCCCCAGCCGAAGCTGTCGCAGAAGACGTTGAACGAGACGACGCGGCGCGGCAAATAGAGCAGCCCCGTGAAGACGAAGGCGATGAACGAGCCGAGCACGAGCGACTTCGACGAGTCGCAGTTCGCAAAGGACTCCGCGATGCTGTTGCCCTCGTGGATGCCGCCCGTGTAGAGCATGCCGTAGACACACGCGCAGATGAGGACGAGGAGCGGCAGCATGAGGTCGATCATCTTGCCGCGACCCTCGCTTGCCGCGCTCGCGGATGCCTCCGCCGTGTCCTGATACTCCTTTGGAATCTCGAAATGGGCGTTGGATCGCCGCACGCTGCGCCGCATTACACCGAAGTCGCGCCCCGTCCAGATGATGAAGAGCATGAAGATGAGCGTCAGCCATGCATAGAGGTTGAAGGGAATCGTCTGCAAAAAGAGCATGAAGCCGTCGATGTGACTGTTCTCGGGCAGCGAGGAGCCGACCGCCGCCGCCCAGCTTGAGACGGGGGCGATGATGCAGATCGGTGCGGCAGTTGCGTCGATGATGTAGGCGAGCTTTGTGCGCGCAATCCTGAATTTATCCGTGACGGGGCGCATGACCGTGCCGACGGTGAGGCAGTTGAAGTAGTCGTCGATGAAGATGACGATGCCGAGCAGCACGGTCACGAGGGACGCACTGCGCTTGCCCTTGATCGTGCGCGTCGCCCACTCGCCGTACGCATTCATCGCGCCCGAACGCGTGATGGCGGCAACGAGGATGCCGAGGATGACGAGAAAGACGAGGATGTTGACATTGCTGCCGACCTTGTCCGCCATGACCTGAAACATCGTGAGCGTCGCCTGTAGAAAGTTCCCGCCCGCAAATAGCATTGCGCCCGAGAAAATGCCGATGATGAGCGACATATAGACTTCCTTCGTCCAGAGCGCGAGGACGATGGTGATGATCGGCGGCAGAATCGACCATGCGGTTGCTGTCATGAGTTAGATACACTCCCTATAATTTTATGTTTTACAACACCGCTTCCCATTATACCAAAAAAATGGAATTTGGCAAAACATTCACAGTGAAAATTCACGCCTCGCCTGTCGCCTCGCTGTTAAATCGGTAGCCCGCGCCCCAGACTGTTTCGAGCCAGCATGGATGAGATGGATCAGCTTCAATCTTTTCGCGCAGACGGTTCATGTGAACGGAGACGGTGGAGGTGCTGCCCATCGCGTCGAGATCCCAGACGCGGTCATAGAGCGTCTCCTTGCTAAAGACAATCTGCGGATGCTCGGCGAGAAAGAGGAGCAGATCGAACTCGCGCGCGGCGAGATGTACCTCGCGTCCCGCGACGAAAACGCGGTGCGTCCACGGCTGGATCTCGAGCGCGCCAAAGCGCAGGACGGTGGGGGTGGTCTGCGCGCCGCCCTTGAGGCGCTCATAGCGTGTGATATGCGCCTTGACGCGTGCGGCGAGTTCGCTCGGGCTGAACGGCTTCACGATGTAGTCGTCCGCACCGAGTCCGAGCGCGCGGATCTTGTCCACGTCCTCGAGGCGCGCCGAGACCATGAGGATGGGGATGTCGAGCGTCTTGCGGACATCGCGGCAGATGGCGAAGCCGTCTGCGCCCGGCAGCATGACATCCAGCAGGAGGAGACTGTATTCGCCCGTGAGCGCGAGACGCTTGCCCTCGTCGCCGTCGGATACGATGTCGACGGCGAACCCACTCGCCTCGAGATAGTCGCGTTCCAGTTCGGCGATGTCACTATCATCCTCGACTAAGAGTATCTTCTTCATTTCATATCCCCCTCGCTTGCAATGGGTAGGAGCAGCACGATGCACAGCCCGCCCCCGGGCGACTTCTCTGCGCGCACGCTGCCACCGAACGCTGTCATGATGCGGCGCACGATGGCAAGCCCGAGTCCGCTGCCGCCCGCGACATTCGTGCGCGCCGTGTCCGTGCGGTAGAAGCTGTCAAACAGCTTCGGCAGTTCTGCGGCATCGACTCCGATGCCGTCGTCATCGCAGCGGATGGCGAGCTGCGAGCCCTCCGCTGACAGCGACATACGTATGTGCACATCGGTGCCGCGCCGATATTTGCTGCTGTTTTCCCACAGGTTTTTGAGGATGCGTGCGAATTCACTGCGGTCAATCCGTATCTTTGCGCTCGTGCTCGTCTTTTCCATCGAGAGATGCACGCCGTCCTCGGCAAGGGCGGGGGCGTGTTCACGGATGTATTCCGTGAGGAAGTCACGCGCGCTGACTGTCTCCCATGTGAGCGGCAGCTCATCCGTATCGAGGCGCAGGAACTCACGCAGACGCGAAGTCAGGCGTTCCATTGTTGCGGCGGACTGGCTGATGCGTTCGGCGTATACGCGTTGTTTCTCGGGCGTGCGCGCAATGCCGTCGAGAATGCCGCTCGCATAGCCCTTGATCGAGGTGAGCGGCGTTGCAATGTCGTGGAGGATGCCGATGAATAGTTCCCTGCGCTGCGCCTCCTCCCGTTCCTCGCGTGCACGTGCGCGTGCGAGCTCCCTGCGCATATCGTCGAATGCACGGCAGGTCGCGCCCACCTCGTCGCCTCCCATCGGCGGGAGTTCATGACTCAGATCGCCGCGCTGAATCGCGGCGGCGGCACGGCGCATTTCCGCGAGCGGCATGAGGATCTGTGCGGAGAGCAGCCGTGCGAGATAGCGTCCGAGGAGCAGGATGCCCGCCGAGGTCGTGAGGATGAGCAGGATGAGCGCGGCGTTCAATATGAAATCCCGCGTATCGCGTGAGATCGGAGGCGGCTCATCGCCGCGCATCATCGGCACGTCGCCCGCGCCCATGATGATGACCCCGCTCCGCAATCCCTCATAGCGAAAGACAAGCCCGTCCCTATCCCAACTGAGGGCAGATCCGCGTGCGCCGCATTTGCGTGCAACGATGCGGGGGATTTCTTCCGCGTTGCTCCCCGGCGTCAGATAGGATTTGTCCTTGTCCTTTGCCGCGACGAGGACGCGGATTCCTGCGTCCTCGAGGACATGGATGTCGCGTTCGACATCATGCAGCTTGAACTTGCGCTTCTCCGAGGCGGCGCGCAGCGAACTCAGCGCGACCTGCACGGAGAGGGTCTGTCCCTCCTCCGGCCAGAGGAGGGCGAGCGCCTGTTGCTGCAGAGTGCCCGCATGGCGCAGACCGCCGAGCAGCACCGCACCGATGGCGACGAGCACGGTGATCGGGATGACGATCATGAGTGCATTCGTCACGAGCAGTTTTGTCTTGAGGGACAGGTCGTGCAGCCGCATGGGACACCTCTCTTTCATTAAATCCTCTGCCATTATAACCGAAATGCACGAAAAAATCTGCGCGCCGAGAGGAATTTCAAAAAAGTTATTTTTGTGTTTACACTTTGTTTAGAATTTCCCCGTATGATGTACCCATCAGCAATGATAAACATGAACGCCGCAAGGCAGAGGAGGAAATCATCATGGAAATGCAGAATGTCAAGGATCAGGTCGCGAAGGTCTTCACCCCCGCACGTCTCAAGAAGGCGGTAGCGTTTGCCGTACTCGTCGGCATCGTCACGGCGGGCGGCGCGTACTATCACCATCAGCAGGCAGAGGCACGCTCGGTCGCCGAGAAGCAGGCGCGCTCGGAGATGGTCGCGGCGCAGGCGGAGCAGCGTGGCGTCGTTCTGCTCGATGAGGCGAAGGTGCGCTCGATCGCAGCGGAGGCGA
Organism: Selenomonas sp. oral taxon 126; assembly: GCF_001683335.1. Classification (GTDB taxonomy): domain Bacteria; phylum Bacillota; class Negativicutes; order Selenomonadales; family Selenomonadaceae; genus Centipeda. Next base: position 162,873 of record NZ_CP016201.1, on the reverse strand, counting down.
TCGGGAAGTCCGAGTCGGAGCTGAACTTCCGCTATGTCTACCTGACAGAGAAGGATCACGATAAGGATGGCAAGCATGACAAAAAGCATCGTGACGGCAAACATGACCGCAAGCATGACGACAGGGAGCGACGCGATGGACGTGATGGGCAGCCCGGCATGATGCCGCCTCCGCCGGCAGCACCCGTACAGGCAGATGGTGCAGCCGCACAGCCCGCACCGATGGCAGAGACCTCAGCGAATGTGCCCGCAGCACCTCCGGCGAATGGCGTGCAGCAGCCGTTGTTCCATCCCGCCTACAAGGTGAAGTGCTATGCCGGCAATGTCGAGTACAAGCTCTACATTGATGCTGTGACGGGCACAGTGCTCTCGAGCAAGGTGGATGTGGACGACGATATTTTCTGAGCATATATGATGCAGGCAGCGATCCGCGCGGGTCGCTGCCTTTTGTATTTGTGCGAAGAATGCAGTGTATGGAATCTGTCGATGGGAGGGAAATTGGCATAAATAAAATTTTATGAAAGCAGGAGATTATAAGGACGCGGCGAATTAGATAATCGTATACAAATTGTTTTACAGCGGCAGCCTTTACTGTCGTCTTTACGCGCGCATTTCATGCGAAGGAACGAAAGCCTCCTTCTGCAAGAGATGGGGGGTGCGCAGGGGAAAGGAGAGAATATTTTGCAGGAACAAGGGCAAAAGCAGGGAAGGGGTATCGGTTTTCAACTGAATGCGATTACGCTCATCGGCGTGGTCGTCATGGTGACGATCCTCGTTTCATTTGTTGGCTATCGTGCCTATGACGAACTTCTCGCTACGGGGACGCGGGCGCAGTTCAACGAGCTGGAGGGACGCTCGACGGCTGTCATCAGTCGCTATGAGTCCATTTGTCAGTCTGGTCAGGATCTGCGTCAGCGCATCTATACACTCATGCAGCAGCCGCCCCAGGCGCGCAGCCGCGACGCACTGAATCAGATGCTCGCCGAGGCAATTGAGGCAAATGACAACCTCGTCGGTGTTGGCGTCGTGTTCGAGCCGAATGCATTCGATGGACAGGATGCCGCGCATGTCACCGATCCTCTCTCCGATGAGACGGGACGCGTGATACCTTACGTCAGCCATGAGGGCAGCGGACTGGAG
>NZ_CP016201.1:143818-161709 GCF_001683335.1 Selenomonas sp. oral taxon 126 | reverse complement strand
CTGGAGTTCGAGCCGACGACGGGCTACGAGACAGCGACATGGTATCAGAAGCCGAAGTCTACGTCGAAACGCGTGCTCTCGGAGGCGTACTATGACGAGGTCGGCGGACAGAAGAGTCTGCTCGTCTCCGTCGGTATGCCGATCATCGACAATGGGCGCTTTATCGGTGCAATCTCACTTGATTTCGATGTGACGCAGATTCAGAAGGACTTTGAACAGATCAGTACGCCGCAGAACATCTACGCAGTGATGGATAATGAGGGGGATCTGATCGCGCACGGCCTAGATGCAGGTGCCGTGATGAAGAATGCGTTCGACATCATGAAGTCCTCGGATGAGGAGCGCCGCGAGGTCTTTACGGACGGTCTTTACAGCGCGACGCGCGTGTCGGCGACGACAGGAGAGGACTCCGTATATATCTTCCACTCGTTGCATTTCCCGGGAACGGACTCCACATGGTCGATTTTCTCCGTTACGGATAAATCGAATTTCGTCGGGCCTGCGCGCGATATGGTGATCTTCTCCGTCGTGCTGGCGGTCATCTGTACCATTGCACTCGTCATTGCGCTCGGGCTCTTCGTCCAGCGCCGTCTGGTCGTGCCCATTGGCGATGTGTCCGATACGCTTGCGCGCTTTGCCAATCTCGATATGGATCCGGAGAAGGGTGCAAAGGTGCGTGCGCATCAGTATCGTACGGACGAGATCGGCTCGATGGTCGGCTCTCTCGCCCGCATGGCAAACAGCCTGCGCGAGATCATCGGCAAGATCAACGGTGCATCCCAGTCCGTCGCTGCGACGAGTGAGGAGCTGACGGCGACGGCGCAGAACACGGCGCATTCCGCTGAGCAGGTCAGGAACGGCATCCACGACATTGCCGAAAGCGCACGCGTGCAGGTAAAGGATACGCAGAATACGGTTGACCATACGGATGAGATTCTCCATATGCTCGACGATAACCGCAAGGTCATGGAAGAGATGAATGCGGCGACGGAGAACATCCGCAAGCGCCAGACCGAGGGCGCGGAGATTCTCGCCGACCTCATGAAGAAGTCCGCCGAGACTGCGGATGCTACACAGGAGGTCTCGCGCGTGGTCGAGGAGACGAACCAGAGCGCAGAGCGCATTGAAGAGGCGAGCGCAATGATCCAGTCCATCTCCGAGCAGACGAACCTACTTGCGCTCAACGCTGCCATTGAGGCGGCGCGTGCGGGTGAGGCGGGACGCGGCTTCGCCGTTGTCGCCGAGGAGATCCGCAAGCTCGCCGAGCAGTCGCGCGGCTTTACGGATGAGATCAGCGGCATCATCGGCGAACTCAAGACGAAGTCCCAGCAGGCGGTCGATACGATGGAGGTCTCCAAGAAGCTGGTCGAGGAGAGCAATGTCAACCTCGGACGCACACAGCGCCGCTTTGACATGATCGCCGAGGCGGTACAGGGGGCGAACAGCGTTGTGACGAAGCTCAACGCCTCCTCCGAAAAGCTGACGGAGAAGAACAAGTCGATTGCTGACCTCAGCCGTAAGCTGATGGATATGGCGAACGAGAACGATGTGACGACGGACGAGGCAGAGGCATCGGTCGATACGCAGACACAGGCGCTTGCGGACATCGCCGAGGCGAGTGAGAGCCTTGCCCAGATCGCAACGGATCTGCAGAACGAGATCGAGCGCTTCCGCGTCTGACCGCTTGGTTAAATTGAATATGTGATGCAAAAAGCCCTGCCGCAAACGCGCGGCAGGGCTTTCTGCATGGAATAAAATGCGGGGGTTATGAAATGTTACGGAATGACACCGTGCTTGCTCCACGCAAACGCTTAGTTACGCAAGCGGTCGCGTTCTCGTTCGCCTAAATACCTGCGGACTTCTTAAACGCGCTACGCTTGAACGAAAGAAATCCGCAGGGGGCGAGTCGAACGCTATTCTCCGCTTGCTCCACTAGGGTTTGCTTAGGAGCATTGCACGCCGCTGTTTCCGATTTCCCGTAACATATGACAAAGAGCAAGATGCGTACAGGCTATCGCAGCAGGAAGAACAGTGCAGGATACACAATGAAGAAGAACGCAATACTCGTGGTGAGGAAGCCGGAGATGGTGTAGTCGACGTTGAGGTGATAGAGTTTCGCCGCCGTGACGGAGTTGATTGCGCCCGGCGTGACGGAGAATACGAGGATTGCGCCGAGGAGAACGGGATCGCGGACGAAGGGATAGCTGATCGCCATCATGAAGGCGGGCAGGATGAGGAAGCGCAGGGCAAAGAGGTCGAGTGTATACGGTGCATAGCGGCGTGCGCGGTGTAGGTTGACGAGTGCGCCGACGGGCAGCATGCCGAACCACGCGCCGAAGTGGATGAGCCCCTCGAATGCCGTACCGACTGCGGGCGGGCGTTCGATGCCCGCCGCATTGAGTGCGAGACCCGCTGCCATGCCGAGGATGCTGAGCTGATTCCACGAGAGGAAGATATCGAGGAAGCGCATGTGAATCCTGCCGCCGCGCCCGTGATTTTTGTGCTGCAAATAGTAATACTGCGCCATCGGGAAGATGGCGAGGACAAGCATCAGTGTCTGAAAGATGCCCATGATCTGCGCGTAGGCAAAGCCCTGCTCACCGTAGAGGATGAAGGCGCAGACGCCGCCGAGCGTGGTGATGTTGGACATCATGGCGTTTGCAAGATACGCGCCGCGATCGAGGGGACTCCGATATTTGCGGATGAAGAATGCCCAGCCGACGAGTCCCGGAAAGAGGACGATGAGGATGCCGTAGATCGGGATGAGTGCGAGATCCCACGAGATCGGGAGCGTCCAGCAGCTCATGAGGGCGAGCACGGTGTAGATGATGATGACGTTCAGGCGCAGGATGCGGCTGATGAGGGCGTCGGAGATCTTGCCGTGCCGATAGAGCAGATAGCCGACGATGAGCGGCGCGAGGAGGTCGGTAAAGAGGTAGATGATGCGGAAATCCGAACTGTCCAAGAGAAACGCTTCTTTCTATCGAAATAGGAAAAATGTCACGGGGAAAAGCACGGTGAGATAGAGCACTGTCGTCACGAGGAAGACGGCAATCGTATAGTCGACGTTCAGACGGTAGAGCCGTGCAGTGAGCGTGGCGTTGATCGCGGCGGGGACGCTCGCAAAGATAACGAGCGCGTTCTGCACGATCGGGTCGCTGATGAGGAGGCGTGCGGCGGCGAAGGTGGCGAGAGGAACGACGAGGAAGCGCAGCGCAATCATGTCGAGCGTCAGATAGACGAAGTGACGGGCGCGGCGGAAATTGATGAGCGAGCCGACGGGCAGCATGGCGAACCACGCAGAGATGTGGATGATATACGAGAACGCCTCTGCAAGTACGGGTGGGCGCGTGACCCCCGAGGCATTCAGCAGGAGTCCTGCCGCCATGCCGAGGATGCTGAGCTGATTCCACGAGACGAGCAGGCCGAGGAAACTGCGTCCCTCGAGACGCGGCGCACGCCCATGTGCCTTGTGAAGCAGATAGAAGTACTGGGCAATCGGGAATGCGAGCAGGACGAGCACGAGATTCTGACAGGCGCCGCCGATCTGCGCATAGGCAAAGCCGCGCTCTCCGTAGATGATATAGGCGCAGATTCCGCCAAGCGTGCCGATGTTCGAGAGCAGCGCAGAGACGAGATGCGTGCCGCGGTCAATGGGACTGTGGAAGCGCCGCCCGAGAAAACGCCAGCTGATGAAGCCCGGAAATAGGATGATGAACGCAAAGAACGCGGGCAGCATCAGGAGATCGCGCGTGAGCGGCAGTGCCCAGAAACTGAACAGCGAGAGCAGCGTGAAGAAGACGATGACATTGATGCGGATGAGCCGATTGACCGCCGCATCCGAGAGCAGATGCCGCTGATAGAGCAGATAGCCGACGATGAGCGGCAGGATCAGATCGGTGAAGAGATAGACGAGACGTGCATTGATTTCGTCCATAAGACGCTCCCAACATTGCAGAGAATAGATCGAGATGCGTTCATCCTAGCACAAGTCGTACGTATTGTAAACCAGAAGCAAAATGAATCTCATTTTATGCGATACTACATCACTTTCCTGTAAGATGTTGTCACTTTCTGCAAATCTATTGAGTGATCATTTTGAAATTGGTATAGTAAAATAAAATAGAGTAATCGTATGTTTTGTGGGAAAGAAGTCATAGAAACTTCAGAAAAAGAGTGACTGTAAAAAGTTCACAAGGAAGGAAATGACCGTGGGAAAGCAGGAAAGACGTTTTCGACGATTCGGCCTCATGATAGGACTTGGGACATGTTCCTGTCTGTTTGCCATGATGCCACAGGCGCTTGCAGCACCGCCCGATGCAAATGTGATTGCGGGACAGGATGCGGGCGCGGAGCTGAGTCGTCTGCGGCGTGAGCAGCAGCGGCGCCAGCAGCAGGAGACGCTTGCCTCCGGCGGACAGGAGGGGCTGGATGCACAGCCCGTCACACCTGTGGAGGAGCAGGGCGGACTGAAGTTTGTTCTGCACGGCGTGACCTTTGATCCGAGTGCAATCTTCACTGGGCAGGAGCTGGATACCTTTGCCGCAGACCTTCTCGAAAAGGAGGTCACCGTCAGTGATCTCTACGACCTCGTCGCGAAGATCAACGCAGCCTACGAGACGCGCGGGCGGCTGACCTGCCGTGCCGTACTCGCACCGCAGACGATACGCGGTGGGATCGTGCACATCACGCTGATCGAGGGGCGCACAGGCAAGGTAACGGTTGAGGGCAACCGCCACACGGCGCAGTCCTTTCTCGAATATCGCCTCGACATCCGACGCGGCGAGATCCCTGACTTCAACGCGCTGAACCGCAGGCTGCTGCGCTTTAACGCGTGCTTCGATGCTCCGCTGCGCGTACGCATGGCGGCGGGGGCGGAGGCAGGGACGACGGACTATGTTCTGGAGATTGCCGAGCCGCGCAACGAGACGATTGCCCTCTATGCGGACAATATGGGGAGTGTCTCAACAGGACGCGAGCGTGCAGGGCTCATCTATACGAATCGGAGTCTATCGAAAAGCCGTGACCGCCTGACCCTCATGACACTCGACGCGCGTGGGATGCGCTCCTTCCTCGGCAACTATCAGGTGCCGCTCGGACGTGACGGCTCGACTCTGCGCATCGGCTACTCTGCAAATGCTACGCACATTGTCAAGGGGGTGCTCGAACCCCTGCGCGTGCGCGGGCATTCAATGGGGGTGAACCTCGGGTTCAACATCCCGCTCTATGTCACGCGCACGCGCAAGACGGAACTGTATGCGGGCTATGGATACACACACGCACAGACGGATTTTGCGGGCAATCACTGGATTGACGATACGACGAACGGCTACAACATCTCCCTGACGCAGACACTCTACGGGCGCAAATCCGCACTCCTCCTGACGAACGGCATACGCGCGGGGGCGAGTGAGAACATTGCCCATGAGGAGACGCGGTTCAGTATGTATCAGGGGAACGTATTCTACCAGACGCGCACGCACGGCAATCAGCTCCTCACGGCGCGGCTGGATGGGCAGATCGGTTTTGCCAACTACCTGCCGAGCGCGGAACGGTTCTACATCGGCGGTGCGCAGACGGTACGCGGCTACGAGGAGTCCCTCATGGGCGGGGACAGCGGCTATGCGGCGAGCATCGAGTACGCCTTTCCCATGCTGCCGCGCAGCGCCGCGTACGGGAGCATCTTCTATGACTTTGGCGCGGTCTACGGGGACAGCGCGTTTGACGATCATATCCTGTCCGCATGGGGCGTCGGCATACGGACGGCGGCGAGCGAGCCCGTCTACGCACAGCTCACCGTCGGATTCCCCCTGCGCAAGGAACTCAATGATGTGAAACATAAGGGCGTCCGGCTTCATTTCAGCCTGAACGCGACGTTGTAATCAAGGACGAAAGGAAGCGCTATCATGAGCAGCTATCGGAAACTCGCAAAGAAACAGGCGTTGCGCCTGAGCATGGCGATCGTCGCAATGACGGGCGGCATGACCGGTTGGATGGCAACCGCACATGCGGACGGAGAGACGAATATTCAGAAGGCGGACACAGCGAATGCGGGGACGATCACGACGAGCGGCAATGTCTGGACGGTTGTGCCGGATAAGATCGAGGGGGATATAGCGACCAACGCCTTTTCCCACTTTACCCTCAATCAGAACAATATTGCAAATCTGCGCCTCTATAATAGCTCGGCCACGGCGAACAAGCTCGTCAACCTTGTGAATGATCGCATCGACATACGCGGCACGGTCAACGTCCTGAAGAATGCAAATACGATCGGCGGCGATGTATTCTTCCTGTCCAAGAGCGGCATGGCGGTCGGCAGGACGGGCGTCATCAACGCGGGCAGCATTACGGCGCTCACCCCGAGTGTGGAGTGGTTCGACCAACATCTGGACAACGGGCAGGCAAAGATCAGCGCAAGTGATATGGATGCGCTCAAGGCGGGCGCGATTCCACTGAATGCGGACGGATCCATCGTCATCGACGGCAAGCTGAACACGCAGAGTGGAATCCATCTGCGTGCGCCCGCGATTACGGTTGGATCTGCGCCTGATGCTGCGGCGGCTCTTCAGAGCAAGGCGGATCTGGATTTTACGGATCTCGTCAATATCGGCAGTGTGAGTGCGGGACTTGGAACGCTGACCGCGACGACGGGCACAAAGGGTGACATCGTGCTCCAGGCGGCGGCAAATCAGCTCAACAGCACATCGAACGACGTTGCAAAGCATACGAATCTCGGCAGCGGCAGCAAAAACGAGATCAAGGCGGAACTGACCGTCGGCAAGGCTGCGACAATCACGGGGGATCAGAACATCACCCTGTCTTCGTATGCCGAGCATGCGGCAGATGAGAACAAGGCTTTTGGCGACACGTCCTCGAATACATCCGCGAAGCTCCTCGGTCAGATCGTCAAGGCCACGGCGCATGCCACGGTGAACGGCAAGGTTACGGCAGACGGCCGGCTTTCCGTCACGGCAGAAGCGAAGAATATCTTTTCCAAGGAAACGGCATTGGAGAAATCCGGAAGTCCTTTCGATTTGAACAAACTGGTCGAGAAGAGTGGGACATCCGCGAGCGGTCCCAATATTTCTCCCGCCTACGCCGTCATGCACAGCGAGGCGAAGGCAAAGATCGGCGCGGATGCCGTCCTCACAGCAAAGGGCGCGGATGAAACAAAGACAGAGAACGGCAAGACTGTTGTCGCGCAGCACGCGCTTACCGTTGCAGCAAATTCGGAGTCTGCGGTGGATGCGGGCGCGACCACGGCAGAGAGCAAGAAAATCGAATCCGGCAGCACGACCAACAAGATCCCCGCGATGGCCGTCGCCTATGTACGGGCGCAGAGTGCGGCAGATGTGACCGTGGACGGCAAACTTGAGGCGACGACGGGCGGCGTAGATGTCGCGGCACAGTCAACGGAGACGCTGCAGGCCGCTGCCAATGCGGCGACCGAGGAAACGAATGCGGGTGCGGGTACAACGCAGCTGGTGAACCTTGCTGCGCTGATTGCGCGTGGCTCGAATGCGGCACACGTGACGGTCGGTGAGGGTGCCCAGATCACAGCGAAGAAGGATGCGAATGTCCGTGCGGCGGCGGAGAATGCGATTGAGACATCCGCGAGTGCCAACGGCGAGGAGAACTCTCTGCTGAACGTCGCCGTCAACGTGACGAAGCAGACGAGTGAGGCACGCACACAGGTACGCGGAACGGTCAAGGGAGAAAACGTATCCGTCAGTGCCGTGAATGAGACGACCAAGAACCGCGTGCTTGCGACCACCGCTGTTGCGGAAGAGGACAGCCGGCTTGAAAAACTGAAAGGCGAGATCGAGGATGCGAACACGATGGGGGATCTGGCAAACCTCATCAAAAGTCACATCAGTGAGACAGAAGAAGAGAGTGGCATAAAGGAGGAGGGCGGCAAAGCGCCTTCGGCACTGGACAAGCTCGGAGAGCGGTTGGCTCTTGGTGGTGCGGTGAATATCCTCAACGAGACGCAGACGGCGGATGTCATTCTTGCGCCAAAGGCACGTGTTACGGCGGAGAATCTCGCACGTATCACGGCGGAGAGCACCATTAGCGGCACGCGCGTACAGGCGCAGAGTGCGGTTAATGCGACCACCGAGACGGAGGCGCATCTCGACGAAAACGGCAATCCCACGACCGCGAATGCGGGTGCGAATGCAGACAAGACGGGCATGGGCAGCGTTGCCGTCAACGTTGCAAGCATCAAGAATACGGCGCACGTCGCGACACTTTCGTCAGAGGAGGGTGGCACCACCGAGGCGCCGGCGATTACGGGGAAGAACGTCCAAATCGCGGCAGATGCCCATTTCCGCTATACGAACGTGCGGGAGATGACCGACGAGCTGCTGGAAAGCTGCACGGAACTGAAAACACTCTGCATGGGCAAAGGACTCTCGACCGAGGCCATAACAGATGTCTACGATAAGGCGAAAGCGTATCGCGATGCCTGCAAAGACAATCCCGGCTACATCGTATCGAAGGAAGGACTTGCAGCGGCGAAAGAACTTGCCGAGGCGATACATAAGATGAAGCAGTTCATCACCGAGGCAGGGGAAAACGACGCAGGACTGGCGGCGCAGATCAAAAAGATCCTCTTGGGCGCGCTGACTGTAGCCGAGAACGTGCAGGCGTTCGCCGATCCGACGAACTACATGACCTTCCAAGCCTCGGCAAAGTTCGCGGGCAAGGCGGGCGAGTCGCCGGAGGAGAAGCTGAAAAAGCTCGCAGGCGCGGCGGGGGTTAATGTCGCCTCGGTGAACAACAGTGCCGCCGTCCTCATCGGAAAGAACACCACCGTCACGGCGGAGGAAGCGTCCGAGATCGGCGCAACCAGTACGAAGCACATGGTCAGCCTTGCGGGTGCGCCTGCATGGCAGAAAGGTGCGGATGTCGCACTCGGCGGCAATGTCTCCGTTGTCACGGGAACGACGGCAGCCCATACGATTGTCGCCGAGGGAGCACGAATCAAGGGGAAAAATGTCACACTCACGGCCGTGAACAAGCATGACGGCATCCACCTCGCCATCGGCGGCGGCGAGGGTGGAAAGCTCGCCCTGCAGGGCATGGTGAACTATGTCGGCGGCACATCCGAGGCCGTGACCTCCGTCGATGACGAGGCGAAGATCACGGCGGATGAGGCGGCAAAAATCACAGCGACGAATACGACGAATGTCACGAACATTGCAGGCTCTGCCGTACTCGGTACGGCAGGGGCGGTTGGTGTGTCCGTCGCCGTGAACAACGTCGGGCAGACGAGTATTGCTGCCGTTGCGGATAACGATATGGACGCCGCGCAGACGGGGGACGAGACAGCAGAACAGCGCACCGCGCAGAACGTCCGCCGCGCACAGAAACGCGTGGCAGATGAGCTGACCGCTGCAGGCGTAACGCAGAGTGCACAGGCTTTTGGCACGGTGGCAAAGAAAGAGACGGGCGCGATAGAGGCGCAGAACCTCGATGTCAAGGCAGCGCAGAAGGGCATCGTCAACGCTGTCGCTGCAGCAGGGGGGCTATCCAAGAGCGAACAGCAGGGCGGTGCTGCCGGTGGTGCGCAGGGGAGCACATCGGGCGGCGGACTGAAAGAATTGCTCGGCACGAAGCTGGACAACGTAAAGGGTGAAGTCAGCAAACTGTTCAAGTCTGCCGACAAGGACATCGCAAAAGCGCAGACGGATACAAAGGACGGAATGCCCGAAAAAACCAAGACGGATGGCGCCGGATCGGCGATCAATGGCGTCGGCACAGGAAAGGCCGGCGGCACGGGTACAGAGGGGAGCCCCTTTGCCTTTAGCGCGGCGGGCAGCGCTGCCGTCAACATCAGCAAGGCGACCACGGCGGCAGAGATGATCGGCGCGAACGTGACGCTGAAAAAAGCGGCTGCGGCGACGGGAACGAAGAACCTCACCGTCAGCGCAGTGGACTCCTCCTTTACGGGCGCGTGGAGCGGCGCGATGGCGGTCACATGGCAGAGCGGCTCTAAGAGCAAGGCGAACGCCGGACTCGCGGGTGCGCTTGGCATCAATACCGTGAAGCACCGCGACGTTCTTGCGTACATGGCGCAGAATAACATCATCGGTGCGAGCAGCATCGAAAACGCTGCTGTGCAAAAAGGCGCGACCGCTGCCGCAGCACTCGGACTTACCGCCGTCAAAGGCGCGGGATCGGGTACGGGCGTTTCTGTACCGCTCTCCTTCACCTATAACGAGGGTGGCTCCGTCACGGCGGCGCGGATGCGGGATAATTTCGTCAATGCAAACACGGACGGCAGTGCGCTTACGGACGCGCAGAAAACGAATATCTCCAATCGCGCCGTCAGCTCGAATACGCAGGTATCGGGCGGTGCGAGTGCCGGTGTCACTGCGGGCAGTCAGAGTGCAAACACGGTGGGCGCAGTCGTCGCCGTGTCCAACCTCAAGAACGATGTGTGTGCGGAGATCACGCAGACGCAGCGCAACACGGGGGCGTTGCGTAACGTCGGGACACTGACGAACGAGGCCGTCTCCGGCATGACCCAGATCGGCGCAGCGATCGGCGTGGGCGCTGCGTCCGGCTCCGGCAGCTCGACGGCGCTGACGGGCAGCTTCGCCATCAACAACTTCGCGAACAAGACGGCGGCGCAGCTCACGAACGTCACACTGACAGCAGACAGCGCAAGCGTCCGCGCGGATGACAAACACGCGGCGAGCGAATACAAGGACTACCTTGAGAAGCGCGGCGTTGCCGCCTCGGGGGACGGCTATCAAAAGGATTTTGCAAAGGGCAAGAGCAACAGCTCTCTGGCGGTCGATAAGAATGGCGATCTGACGGAGAGCCGCGGCAGCACCATCGTCACGGCGGCGGCAAGCATCGCCGCTGCGGTGGGCGGCGGTACGCAGACGGCTGCGGGGCTTGGCGTCGGTGTCGGCGTGATTGAAAATGACTTTACCGCAGGGGTAAAGGGCAGCGATCTGGACATCAAGGGCGCAGACGGGCTTGCCGTCGAGAGCGTCGCCGACACCCGCGCCGTCAACGTCGCGGTCGGTGCGGCGGGCAGCGGCAGCACGGCGGTCGCCGGCTCTGCCTCCGTCATCGTCACGAAGAACAACACATCTGCACTCGTTGAGGACAGCACCATCAAGGCACAGAAGGTGAACGCGAACGCAATCACCAAGACCCTCCTCGTCAACGTCGCGGGGCAGGTCAGCGTCTCTGCGGGCGGCAGCGGCGTTGCGGCAGGGCTTGCCGCCGCCGTCAACGTGCTGAACAATAATACGACGGCGGCGCTGCGCGGCGGCAAGCTGGCACTCTCGCAGGACGGCATCGTAAACCTCAACGCGCAGAACATCGGCGGCATCGAGGCACTGACGGCAGGCGTTGCGGCAGGGCCGAACGCGGCGATCAGCGGTGGCGTCTCCGTCAACGTGGGAAAGAACGACACCCGCGCAGAGATCACAGAGCATGAGAAGGAGAACGAGCAGAAGGACGAAGCTGAGATCAGCGGGGCAAAATCCGTCACCGTGGCAACGCTCGACAAGACGCGGCAGGATGCCGCCGTCGGCGGAATAGCCGCCTCTACGCAGGGCGGCGCGGTGGGCGGCTCCATCGCCTACAACGGACTGCAGGAACAGAAGAATAGCGCACGCATCAGCGGGGCGAACATCGGTCTTGCAGAGGGCGGAATAACGAAAGTGAACGCCGTCAATCAAGGCGAGCTGAACACCGTCGCGCTCAACATCGCTGCCTCGGGCGGTTCTGCTGCGTTTGCAGGGGCGGTCGCCGTTGCGAACGTCAAGCAGAACACAACGGCAGAGATTGCCAGTGCCGACATCAAGGCAGAGGCGGCGGATAAGCCCGCCGGCGATGTCAGTGTCACGGCGGATGGCAAACTGACCGGGCGGACATTCGCCATCGTCGGAACGGGCGCAGGAAATGGCGTTGCCGTCGGTGCGGGCGTTGCCGTCAATCTCCTCAAGGCCGACACCATCGCCACGATCAGCGGAGGGAAGATACACGCGGCGAACGTCCTCACGAATGCGGCGAGCAATCTGGATCTCCTCAACATCGGCATGGGCGTTGCAGGGGCAGGAAATGGCGGTGCTGTGTCCGGCTCGGTCGCCGTCAACAAACTGACGGGAAATACCAAGGCGAAGATCGCGGGAGGCGCAAAGGTGACGGCAGAGAAGAACGCCGTCGTCACGGCAAAGAGCGACGACCGTATACAGAACTACTCCGGGCAGATTACTGCGTCGGGTCAGGGCGCCGCTGTCGGTCTTTCGGTCAGCACGAATATCATCGGATCGCATACAGGTGCAGAGATCTCAGGCAGTGGCACTGAGGTTATTTCCCATGCGAAGAATACGGACGCAGCGACCACGGTCAAGGACGGTCTGGATCATGACAAACTCTACAACGCGCCTCTGACCGTCGGCACACTCACAGGTCTGGACGGTCTGGCGGCGGGACGCAAAGAAAATGCGTATCGCGGCATCGCCGTCTCCGCCTCGGCGACACACACGGCGAACTCCTTCATTGCCAATGGCGGCGGTGCAGGGGTGGGCGCGTCGGTGGCCGGAACAGTCAATACGAACGTCGTCGGCGGCTCGACCACAGCGCGGATTGTGAACGCGACAGCAAAGGCTGACGGGGCGGACGTATCCGTGCGTGCGGACGACGCAACAAACAGCGGCGCACTCGTCGGTACCATCTCCGTCGCAGGAGAGGGCGCTGCAGTCGGTACCGGCTCCAGCATCAATCTGATCAATCGCACGACTGAGGCAGAGGCAGTACGCAGCATCATCACGGCAAAGAACGCCGCCATCGCGGCACGCTCCGCGCAGGGCATCGCCGCGCTCACGGCGGGCTTTAGCTTCGCTGACGAACTTAGTGTCGCGAACTCGAATAATTTTGTGCGCATGGAGCAGAAGACACGCGCCGCACTCATGAACAGCAAGGTGAACGTGAGCGGTCTTTCCGTCACCTCGGATAACGAGGCGAAACTGAATGCACTCGCCTTGACCGGCGGTGCCGCAGGACTCGGCGTCGGTGTCGGTGTCGGTACGGCGACCCTCCTCGATCGGAGCACAACCGAGGCAGATATTGCGGAAACGACGGTCGTCTACCGTGACGATCAGGGTGAGACTCTCGTCCGTGCGAAGAATACGGAGCATCTGAACAACTACGTATACAGCGTCGCCGGCGGTGTGAGCGCCGGCGTGGGGGCGAGCATCAGCGGCGGCGATGTGAAAAACACCGTCAAGGCGGCGGTCAAAAACAGCACGCTCGGACACGCAGATGAAGACCCCACAAAGGATAATGCGGCAAAGAAGATTACCGTCGCCGCAGAGAATGATGTCCACTTTGACCAAAAGAGCGGGACAGTTTCAGGAGGCGGCGTGGGTGCGAGCGTCGGCGTCTCCGTCAACAACTTCAAGGCGACCGTCGAGAGCGTTGTAAAGGGGAGCCATCTCTACGCACGCGAGGCGGCAGACATTACGGCGCATGATAAAAAGACCATCACACAGCTTGCGACCAACGGCGCGGCGGGGATTGGCGCCGCAGGCCTCAATATCATGGTGACAAACGTCGGCGCGAATATGCAGAACTCCTACACGATGGAGGAGGGCTCGAACAGCAAGGACAAGAAGAACGCCGATGTCAAGACGCATACGGACAAGGTGGATGAGCAGCGCGGTGAGGCGGCAGATCGTTCCAAGCTCGGGCTGTCCTATCTTTCGTCCAATGATACGGAAAGCACGCAGATGCTCGCGGAAAAGACCGCGCCGAGCACAGAGGCAAAGACCTCCGCACGCGCGGAGCAGTCGGATATCCTCGTTGCGACCTCCGATCGCGCCGGCAGAAAAACGCGCGCGGGCAGACTCAATATCAGCGCACAAAGCACCGACAATATCCGTCAGGACACCATCCAGGCAACCGCCGGCGGCGTGGCGATATCGGGTGCTGCCGGCATTGTGCGGAACAGGTCGAACACAGAGGTCGTTGCGGAGGACAGTATCCTTCGCGCACGTACGATTACGCTCGACTCTGCCAAGGACGGCGCTGCGGGGCTAAGGATCTATCAGGGCGCGGTCGCAGGGGCTGCGATCAATGCCGCCTACGGCGAGCTGAACATGGGCGGCAGGAACGATCTCGTTCTCAGGGGAACGCAGATGCAGGCACAGACGATCACGGGCAGGACGCGTGATGAGAGCACGGGCAAGGTGGACATCATCGGCGTTGCCGCCTCTACGGGCGTCGCGGGGAACATCCTCGTCGGCAACGCAGTGCATGACAACGTGCAGACCCTGCGTGCCGAGCGCAGCACACTCACGGCAGACGGGGATCTGACGCTCTCCATGACGCGCGCGGCAAAGACTGCGGGCAGTGCAACCCTGCAAACCGTTACACAGGCGGCAGCGGGCGGCATTCAGTTTGCCGGCAACGGTGTCGCCGCCCTCGCGCGTGAGACGGGCAGTATGACGATGCACCTTACGCAGGGCAACAAGCTCCGTGCGGAAGGTCGTCTGCTCCTTAAAACCGACAACCGCGCCGATATTCGGGCAGAGACGAAGGCGGCCTCGGCAAGCATTTTTGCAGCGGCGACGGCGACCTATGCCTCCGCCTCCTTTGGCGCGGAGAAAAACGCCTATCAGAACCGCATCCTCATTGGCGTGGAGGATGCGGAAAACGGCAGGACGGATGGGGAGAATAGCCTTTCGGGCAGGACCGTCACCATCTCTGCCGAGACGAACGCGAAGGAAACGGCGCATCTGAAATCGCTGAGCGCGTCAGCGGGTGCGGGCGTGCAGGCGAGTGCGGCGGAGATTGGCGCGTACAGCGATGCCAAGACCATGCTCTCGAGCAAGACGCACTATCAGACAGCGAACCTGTTTACCCCCTCGGTGCAGTCAAACGGGGGCAGAGAACTGCAGATCAACACCAGAAACATCCATACACAGGATGTTGACGCACGCGGACTGTCTGCGGGTGGCTTCTTTGCCACGGCGACAAACCTCGGCACGATCAAAAACATCCTCCGCAGCGACACCGTAGCCTATGGTACGGCGAATGGCAGCACACTTCATAACGCCGCGTTTATGACGTACAGCGAGGCGCTGAAAAAGGGAAGTGCAGACGGCAACGGCGGCGGACTGGTTGCGGTCAGTCCGCTTGCGGCGGGGATGAAGGACGATACGACCCTCCATGCACAGACGAAGCTGACGGGGACGTGGAATACGACGGGGGCGCTGGATGCAAAGGCGGCCACCTATGACAATACCACATACGATGTCAACGCACTGCAGGCTGCCGTGATCGGTGGCAGCGGCACGAAGCTGGAGAAAAAACTTCGGCAGAATGCGGAGGTCCGCGTCGAGAATGCCGCAGTCACGAGCGCAGGCGCACAAAACTATGAGGCGAAGAACCGCTTCAGCCATGCGGACAAGGATACGGCGGGCGGCTACGGTGCCGGTACGCTGAGTGCGGGCGCACTCTCCATGGATATGACGGAGACGGCAAAGGTCACATTCAAAAACAGCAGTGTCAAGACGACGGGCTATGCGGGAATCACCGCACAGAGCCGCACAGAGGGCATCTCCAAGACCACCGGCAACGTAAAATCTGCGGGTGTGATTCCATTTACCATGATGAAGGGTGCCCTTGCCGTGACCTATGCGAACAGCGTCGATGTCATAGAGAGCAATCTCGCGACCGCAAAGGCGAACGCGAGCATCAATCTCGCTGCGAAGGATGATACCGAGCTCCGCTATGAACTGAACGCCGATACGCAGGGAGGCCTTGCCGGCACGGCGGGCGCGGCGCTGACATCCAAGATTGACCGCTCGAATATAGTTACCGTTGGGCAAAAGAGCAGCCTCTTTAGCTCGCGCGATGCGAACCTCTACGCAGGGCGCGGCATCGACCCGCAGACGGGCGAACGCGACCTCGGCGCATTGAAACTCTCCCTGATCGCCGATGTGACGAACCGGACGGGGATTCCCCTGCATACGGATCCATCGCTTAAAAATGAGATGACGCAGACCAATACGGTCAGCGTCGCAGGCGGGGCGAAGGTCGAGAGCGTCCGTCACGCGAACCTCTCGGCCGTGACGGGCGATACACAGGCGTATGAGAGCGCGGCAAAGTACACCACATGGACAGGGAAGGGCGGACAGGGATCGCTCACCACAACAGCGGGCGGCAAGAAGGTCAAGAACGAAACAGCACACAACACCGTGCAGGTGGATGGCTCCGTCACCGCCGGCATCCACAACAAACTCAAAATGAACATCACGCAGAAAACGCACGGGATGTCACAGGATGCAATCAAAGCGTTGATGGACAGGGTTGGCACACTGTCGGATGCAGAGAAAGAAGCCCTGGCGAAAAAGACGAATGCAGAGGGCGAGGAGCGCCTGATGCGCGACGCCTATCTGCTCACGCATCCGGACAAGGGCGGGATCGATGCGGCCGAGCGGCAGTGGTTCTTTGAGCAGTTGGTCGGCTCGGTCCATGCGGACGTGACGGAGGGAAGCGACTGGTTCGACAGCAAGACGATTCGCTATCAGGAATATGCGCTGAAGAATCCGTATCTCGAGGAGTACAACAGGCTCATCCAGGCGCGTGGAAAAATGACACCGGGGTCGCAGGAGGAGAAGAACCTCACGAAGGCAATCGGGCAGCTGGAGTCTGCGATGGAGGCAGAGGGATACCTTGAAGTTCAAGGGAATCGGAAAATCGCGCTTGCGACACGCACAACCGTCGGGATCGTCCTGCCCGACCTTGCGATCTCGGGCGGCGATGTCAACATCGAGGCGGATACCGTCAGCGGAACGGGCAGTCTCACGGCAAAGGGGGCGCCTGAAGTCGAGGTGAACTCCTCGGCAGATCGCCGTCTCATTGTGAAGGACGTACAGATCGCCGATGCGGGCGGCAGGGTGCGTCTCGGTGAGACAGATCTCACGGCGGATAAATTCAAAGGGGACATCCGGACGGATAAGAACACCTCCGATGCCTCCATTTCGATCAAATCGACGACAGGGACGCCGGATGCGGACATCGAGCTGCATGGGAAGATCTCCACACCGGGGAAGGTCACGATCCGTACGGAGAAAAGCAGCATTCGGTCCTTAGGCAGCATCAACGCCGCACAGATTACAGTCCAAGCGCCGCTTGGCTCCGTCAGTCACTCCGCGCCGACAGGCACCACGTTCATCGGCGGCGATCCGATCGCGCAGATGAGCGCTCCCTCGTGGCTCGCCCAGTGGCTGCAGAACTATGTTTCCGATAAACTACAGGCCGGCAACTCCACCCCACTGGCGTTTGATCGTGTCGATGCATTCTATGCTTGGCTGCTGGACGGCACGCATGGATTTGAGGAATGGCAGACCGAGGAGATCAAGCGGCTGAGAGATCAGAAACTGGGGAAGAATGGCGCCGGCTCGTGGGTTGCGGGCAAGGACATCTCGATCGCGGCACGCAATGTCAATATCAACGGACTCGTGCAGAGCGGCTATTCCTCCTACAAGGTGAAGCTCACGGATGCTGCGAATGAGAAGATCCGCCAGGCCGACATCAACCGCACAGAGACGCATCTCCTCGTCTCGGAGGCTGAGACCTACTGGGATCAGAGCGCCGCAGACGGACGCGGCGCATGGGCGTACCGTCCTGCCGTCTACTACAACGCGAAGGAGGGCTATCTCTTCACCGAGGCGATGGAGACGGGCGGCGGCAACATCACAATCACGGGGGCGCTCTCGAGTACAGGCAACGGCAGAATCCTCGCACGCGGCGGTGAGTCTGACGTTAGCGTTGACACCACTGCCGTCGGACGCGATCTGCGCCTTGGCGCAATCACGAACCGTGCGGGCGGCGGCAAGGTCACGCTCTCCGAT